>DOUV01000232.1 GCA_003520455.1 Chloroflexota bacterium
GGTGCCTGCCTCGCTGGTCTCGGGGGGCGCGCCGGGAGCGCGAAGCATGTCGGTTGGCCGGGTTTCGTCGCGGAGGAGTGATACCCAGGCTGGTGGCGCAAACGCCTCGGAGGGCTCCGG
This sequence comes from Chloroflexota bacterium, assembly GCA_003520455.1. The sequence goes on from DOUV01000232.1 coordinate 121, forward strand.
CGGAGGTGCTGCCTCCGGCTCACCGAGGGCATCATCGGTCGCCGCCCGCAGCGCCGCGCGCCACTCGCTACCGGACGGTGGTGAGAGGGCTGGTCCAGCCTCCTGAGCCTCGTCGATGAGCGGGTACGCGCGGTCCGTAGCCCGGCGTAACTCGACGCGCCAGTCCGGTTGCCACTGGTCGAGGGCCTCCTCGGTGGCAGCCCGCAACTGGTCACGCCAATCACCGGCGACCAGCTCAACCCAGGCTTCCTGCTCGGCCTCCTCATCCAGTGAGAGCGAGCGCAACCACTGCGGCAGCTCCTCGTCCTCGGCGGTCTCAAACACGCCCTGCGCCTCACCTGCCGGCCGAACGGTCGCCCGGTGGTGCGGCAGGTAGCTGGCCGCTCCGAAGAGTTGCTGGGCGATCTGGTTCTCGGGGTCGAGCGCCTGTGCCACCTGGAGGCGATCCCAGGCGGGGTCGATGTCGCTCTCCTGGGCGTAAAACTGGCCGAGGATCAGGTTGGCTTTGAGGCAGTAGGGAAGCTCGTTCAGAATCTCGTGAGCCGTCTCCACGGCTTCCTGGCGCCGGCCGGCATACCACAGGGATTCGGCCAGGGCGACTCGCAGATCCACACGGTCGGATTCGGCGTCGATCTGGGTGCGGAGTTCGTCGATCGCCCGCTCGTACCAACCATCACGCATGTAGACGCGGGCCAGTGCGGCGCTGTTGAGCTTGAGGCGCCCGGGCGCGCGGCCGTCGCGCTGTTCGAAGAGGCGACGAAGGGTTTGGCGCACGTCGCCATTTCCTGGGGCCAGTTCGAACGCGCGCAGCATCTGCCAGATTGCTTCGTCGAGGATCCCCTCCTCGCGGTAGATCAGGGCTAACCCCGTCCGCGCCTCGAGATCCTCGGGGTCGGCGCTGAGCACGCGGCGGAAGAGGTCGGCAGCCTCACGGTACTCGCCCTTCTTCAGGGCGGCTTGGGCCAACAGGCGGTAGCCGTGAATGTACTTGGGGTACTGGCGCAGCAGATGCTGAGCCATCGAGATCGCGGCGTCGAGGGCCTCGGCATCTATCAGCGTCTTGATCTCGGCGCTGTATTCGCTCAAGCTCATCTCGCTCATGCGCAGCTCTTCTCCACAAGGCGACAGAGGCCAGGCGGCCATCATTGTGCCAGCGACCCTGCTGGTTGTCAATGGGACCTCAGAGGCGTCCGAGGAACGATCGCGGCCGGCCGTGGAAAAGCCTGGGAGCTGTCCGCGGTCACCTCGTTTTGGATCGCTCGAGGAAGAATCAGCCGCGGTCGGCACGCTCAATCTTCCTGAGCAGGTAGCGCAGGCGACGGCGATTGAGCGGCGCGTCCACTTCGCCCTCGCGGTCGAGCGCCACGCCGACCAGCGCCGCGCCAAACAGCGCGCGCAGCGATTCCAGGTCGGCCGGGCTGAGCTCGACAGTGGTGGGCGCAGGCCGCTCACTTGTGACGACCGTGCGAGCCATCGAGACGAAGAGGCTGCACGCCTCGCGACAAACCAGCGCTCCCTGGCCCCGGTCGAGTTCCAGGGGCGTCTGGGCGTCAAGGTCCCAGAGCAGTCGTTTCAGGCAGACGCTCCGGTCGCAGCAGGCCCAGGCCACATCCTGGGCCTGCTGTGCGGTGAGCTGGCGAGCCGCCCGGAACATGCCCGTTTGGCGGGCCGCTGTCTCGTGCCAGGGGACGATAGCCAGCGTGCCCTCGCGCACCTGGTGCCAGAAGACGATACTCGCGGGGTAGAAGCCGTTGACGGCGCGACACAACCCGGGGCCATCGAGCGGACACAGGCGCCAGCCGTGGCGGAGCGTGGGGGCACTCTTCAGCGGACGGTACTCCCCAGCATCCGTCAGCCGCGCCAACTCCTCGGCGTACGTCAACCCTGTATGGGTCGCCAGGTTGGCGTCGGGCGCATCCTCGTGGTGGGTCAGCTCGAAACCTGGGGGAGAGCGCCGAATGGCGATCTGCCCAAACTCCGCGACGCCGCGCTCACGGATGGCGGTCTCGACCCAGGCGACGAAAGCCTGCTGGGCGGCGCAGGCTGGTGGGAGGGGCAGTGCCGTGGGCGGCGGCTCGGTGAGTGCCTCGCGGGCGCGCTCGAGGATGAGGTCGGTCACCTCCGGAGCGGTGCCCACGGCACCGGAATACCAGATGCGGCGACCAGCCACCACCGTGGGGTTCTGGTAGACGCCGCGCCCCGCGGCGATCCCGAGATCCTCAGGGATGTCCTCCTGGGTGTGGTAGCCATCGGCGATGAAGTAGGGCACGACGACGATCTCTCCGGCTCGGACGACCTCGGTCACCTGATCGACGAAGGGAGGCTGGTCAAGGAAGACCGCCTCCACCTCCGAGTAGAGCCCGCGCGCCCGGAGGGCTGCGACCTGATTGACGGTGGCCAAGGCGGAGTTCTCGTTGCGGAGCGTGCCGTGGCCGACGATCACGATGGCGGTTTCGTCTGGGGAAACAGGTTCCCCCCCGATGATGGTGCGCGCTCGCCTGATGACCACGTCCGTCATGTGCGGGTGGGTCCCGACCGGCTCGCAGTAGTGGACCCACTTGCCGTCTACCAGCTCGTGGTAGGGGGCCGGCCCGCTCAGGCCCAGCTCGCGGGGGATGACCTGCTCGGTGAAATAGCCCTCGCTGATAAAGAGCGGCACCACGACCACCTCGCGGCAGTCCAGCATGGAGAGCACGTCGCCCAGGGCTGGCTCCTCCTTCCAGAACGCCGGTTGAACCCAGCTGAAGAGCGCGCGGACATCGGCACGCGTGCGAAGGGCGGCGGTATGCTGCATGATCGGTGCGGCGCTGTCGCTGTTCAGGTGCGACCCGTGGCCGACGATGACGAGCGCCCGGTCAGGTGACGGTTGCATCCAATTGCTCCTCCTCGAATTTGTCCTACACTTGGCGGCTGCAATGCTACAGCGGCGCGCCGGCCGGATCGTGGCCACAGTAAACTTTACTGAAAATGTATACTTCTGACAAGCGTCGCCGGAAAAACCTGAGCAAACTTGAGAGGGGGTTCGATGGCCGTTGGCTACCCGATCATCCTGGATCTACGCGGCTGGCTCTGCGTGGTGGTTGGCGGAGGCGAGGTGGCGGCGCGCAAGGTCGCGAGTCTGCTCGCAACCGGCGCGCTCGTGCGGGTGGTAAGTCCTGCGCTGGTGGCGCCCCTGGCGGCCGACGCAG
>DOUV01001079.1 GCA_003520455.1 Chloroflexota bacterium
AGCGGCATCGGCCGGGCTATCGCCGAGGCCTACGCCCGCGAGGGCGCGGCCGTCCTCCTGACCTACCGCGCCTCGGCCGAGCGAGCCCAGGCCGTGGTGGCCGGCATTCAGAAGCGCGGGGGTCGCGCGCTGGCCCTGCGGGCGGATCTCACCACGGTCGCCGCCTGCGAGCGTCTGGTGGCTGAGGCCCACGAGCGGTTGGGCCGGCTGGACATTTGGGTCAACAACGCCGGGGCCGACGTGTTGACCACCGAAGCCGCCTCGTGGGACTGGGAGCGCAAGCTCGACCTGCTGCTGGCGGTGGATTTGAAGGGGACGATTGCCTGCTGCTATGCGGCGGCGGCGATCATGCGGGGCCAGGCCACGGGTGGCCAACTCATCAATATGAGCTGGGACCACGCGGCCACCGGGATGGCGGGAGAAAATCCGCAACTCTTCGCCGCCATCAAGGGTGGGGTGCTGGCCTTCAGCAAGAGCCTGGCGCGGACCCTGGCGCCGGCGGTGCGGGTCAACATTCTGGCTCCCGGCTGGATCGAGACCGCCTTTGGTGCCAGGGCAGACCGTGAGTTTTACGAGGGGGTGGCGGCGAACACACCGCTCCGGCGCTGGGGCCGGCCTGAGGATGTGGCTGCTGCCGCGGTGTTCCTCGCATCGCCCGAGGCCGCCTTCCTGACGGGCCAGACGATCAACGTCAATGGTGGCGTGGTGATGTAGGCCCTTTAGAGAGCGAGGTAGCCGCCGTCCACGTAGAGCAGACGATCAACGTCAATGGTGGCGTGGTGATGTAGGGGCGTGCGGTTCAATTTGGGTGATAAACAGCGGATCGCCGCTGTTTGGCGATCGATCCGGCACCCATGAAAGGAGTACGCGTCATGGCCAAGCAAGATCTGAAAGTCTACAGTGAGGAGGAAGTCCAGGCCAAGATCAATGAGTTGGGGCTGGACGGATGGTATCTTGAGGATGGCTGGCTGCGCCGGAAGTACAGCACCGATGGCTGGCCCAGCACCCTGATGCTCACCAATGCCATCGGCTACATTTGCGAGGCGGCCTGGCACCACGCCGATCTCTCTGTCACCTGGGGCAAGCTGTGGGTCAAACTGATGACCCACTCGCACGGCGGCATCACCGACAAGGACTTTGCCGTCGCCAGGAAAATCGAGGAGATCGTGCTCTGGCGGCCCGACGAGGAGAGCCCCCTGGAAGGGACACCCAACAAGTTTGTGTACAGCAAGAAGTAGCGATCCGAAGAAGTCAGTAGCCAGGAGCCGGACCGGCTTCGAATCGACGGGCGCGGCCGTGCGTCCGTACCGACTGTTGAACGAGCGAACGGCCGTGCGCCCCTATTGACACCCGACAGAATGGCTGAGAAATACCTCTTCGTGACCGGCAAGCTCGCAGCGTCGGCGCTGCGAGCGACGCTTGCGCGCCTGGAAGCGCCCTTTGACTACGAGATCGCCGTCATGAAGATCACTGTCGCGGCGTTGATGACGCCGGCCTGGATCGCCCGTTTTCTCGAGGTCCCACCCGGCGTCACGCGCATCATGATTCCCGGTCTCTGCGAGGGCGACCCGGCCTTGCTGACCGCAACGTTCGGTGTGCCGGCGGAGAAGGGGCCGGCCGATCTCAAGGCGCTGCCGCGCTACTTCGGCCAGGCGGAGGTCCGTGCCCACTACGGCGATTCCGACATTCGGATCTTCGCCGAGATCAACAATGTGCCGCGCCGGAGCCGCGAGGAGATTTTCAACCGGGCTGCTGCCTTTCGCGAGAGCGGCGCCGATGTCATCGACCTCGGCATGTCGCTCGACCGTCAGTGGCTGGACGAGGGGCCGGAGATCATCGCCGGGCTGAAGGCGCGGGGCTACAGGCTCAGTATCGACAGCTTTCACCCGGACGAGATCCTGATGGCGGACAGCGCCGGGGTGGACTACGTTCTCAGTCTGAACAGCACCAACCGCCACCTGGCTGAGCACCTGCGGGCCACGCCGATCTTGATTCCGGACTTTGACCAGGGACTCGAGAGCCTTGACGCCACCGTCGCCGAACTGGAGCGCCTGGGCAAGTCGTATATCCTGGACCCAATCATCGAGCCGATCAACTTTGGCTTCGCGGCCAGCCTCAACCGCTACTTTGAGACCCGCCGCAAATACCCCGGCGCGGAGATGCTAATGGGGATCGGCAACATCACCGAGTTGACCGAGGCCGACACCACCGGGATGACGGCGCTGCTGATCGGCTACTGCCAGGAGCTGGGCATTCGCAACGTACTGACGACCGAGGTGATCCATTGGGCAGACGGCGTCGTGCGGGAGACGGCCATCGCCCGCGAGTTGATGTACTTCGCGCAGCAACACGGCAGTGTCCCCAAGCATATCGATAGCCGCCTGTTGACCGTCAAGGATGCTGAGTTCACACCCTACACCGAGGCCGAGTTGCGTGAGATTCAGGCCCAGGTCACCGATCCTCACTTCCGCATCTTTGCCGATGCCGGGTGGATCTACGTTTTTAACGCCGAGCGTTTCGTCAAGGGAACGAACATCGTCGAGATCTTCGATGCGCTCGAGGTGGATGAGGCGACGCACGCCTTCTACCTGGGCAAGGAGTTGATGAAGGCCTCCATTGCCCGCGCGCTGGGCAAGAACTACCGCCAGGAGAGTCCCCTCGATTGGGGCTACCTGACCGTCGAGGAGGCCCGCCGCGGTCATGTCGAACTCACGCAGCGGTCGGCGCGGCGGAAGGCGCGCCGGTGATGGTTCTTCTGCTGGTAGGTGGCTTTGATACAGCGGGCGTGAGGCGTGACGGCGTTTTTCACCCATCATATTTCCCGGGCAGATTTGCGCCGTCTTGTGCACGGCCAGGCTAACCATCGTCCATGTATATTGTTGAGACTATTACGACAACCATGTCGCCAGCGGGCGAGGTGAACATTGCGCCGCTGGGACCCTACTTCAGCGAGGATGAGATCATCTTCCGTCTCTTTCCCGGCTCTACCAGCCACGCCAACCTCCGGGCGACCGGGGAGGCGGTGGTGCACATCACCGACAACGTCGAGCTGATTGCCCACGCAGCCCTCGAGCGGGTGAGCTGGCCCACCGAGCCGGCGCCGACGGTACGCGGGGCCGTGCTCCCCGATGCCTGCCGCTTCTACGAGGTCCGCGTACACACGGTGGACGACAGCGGCGAGCGTCACGTTTTCACCTGTGACGTGGTCGGTCGCGGCTGGCAGCGCGATTTCCTGGGCTTCAACCGGGCCAAACATGCGGTCTTGGAGGCCGCAATTCTGGCGACACGGCTGCATCTGACCGGTAAGGAACCGGTCCTGGCAGAGTATGAGAAGCTTGCCGTGACTGTGAGCAAGACCGGTGAGGCGCAGGAGGCTCGGGCCATGGCCTTCCTGACAGAGTACGTTCGGCGCTGGGAGCCGCGATGAGCGCCGGTATTCGCATCGCTTCACCTGCTCGTCTGCACTTGGGGATGTTTGACCTGACCGGTGCAAGTGGCCGCCGCTTTGGCGGCATCGGCGTCGCGATCAAAGAGCCGCGCGTCATCGTCGCGGTGCGCCCGGCAGCCGAGCTGAGCGTCTGTGGGCCGGAGAGTTCGCGCGCGCGGGTCGTGGCCGAGCAGCTGCGCGCTGCCGGATTGCCTGTCAATGCCACCATCCAGATCGAGGCCGTGATCCCATCGCACGCCGGCCTGGGCTCCGGCACCCAACTCAGCCTCGCCACGGGGGCTGTGCTGGCACAGCTGGCCGGCTGCCCGATGGCAGCCGAGGCGCTGGCAGTGTTGGGCGGGCGCGGTGGGCGCTCCGGTATCGGGACGCGAACCTTCTCGGCCGGGGGCTTTAT
>DOUV01000099.1:0-4735 GCA_003520455.1 Chloroflexota bacterium
CCGGTGAGGAGGTGTACGGCCTCCCCGCCGTGATCAACCCTCTGGCCGGCGGCAGCAGCCCCATCTACGCGTTCGCCACCCCGCTGGGGGGCATTCCCGTGGTGACCGCCGGGCTCGGGTACTGGGACAACCGCACCCACGCCCCGAACGAGCACATCCGCCTCGCTGATTTTCTCAACGCGGCCCGCCACATCGCCCGCATCGTGGCCGGCTTCGCGGTGTTGTAAGCCTCGAGCCAAACACCGGCGGGACTGATCTTCGCCAACCCGCCCACCGGTTCGCTGAAGCCGACTCGGCCGGCTGCCACTCGTTGAGGCTTGCCCTGTCTGCTGCCATGCGAGAGTCGTGAAGCGCGCGATACCTGACGCAGCCGGGCCACTGCGCTCGAGCCCACCGGCCGGCCCGTCCACGACGGCGCACTTCTTCAAGCAGAATAATGGATCTACAACACCTCTTGGCCTCGTACGACCGGGAACAACGGATCGAGATCGAATACCCTGGGGTACGGAAAGAAGTATGCCCTCATGTGGTGCGGTTCGTGAGGCCGGCCCCGGGCATGAATTTCATCCTGTACAGCCACCTGGACGAGACGAACGTCGATGCGGTTATTCAAGAGCAGATCGACTATTTCTCGCAGATGGAGCAGCCGTGGTCGTGGCAGGTGTATGACCATGACCGGCCGCTGGACCTCAAGGATCGTCTGATGGCCCATGGCTTCGAGCCCGAGGATGATCCGGACGCGGTGATGGTCCTGGATTTGCAGGCAGCCCCGCGGGCCCTGCTCGAACCGGTCACAGCTGATGTGCGGCGCATTTTCCAGCGTGACCAGCTGGACGATGCCGTCCGGGTTGAGGAGCGGGTGTTGGGAGGGGAGTTCGGCTGGCTCAAGCAGCGCCTGGGCGATCATTTGGAGGTACCGGACTATCTCAGTGTGTATGCGGCCTACGTGGAGGGTCAGCCGGCCTGTACCGGCTGGGTATACTTTCATCCCAACAGCCAGTTCGCCAGCCTGTTCGGTGGGGCGACAGTGCCGGATTATCGCCGGCGCGGACTGTACACGGCGGTTCTCGCCGTCCGGGTGCAAGCAGCCATCAGCCGGGGCTATCGCTTTCTCACGGTTGGCGCCAGCCCGATGAGCCGCCCTATCGTTGCCCGCCACGGTTTTCGTTTGCTGAGCTATGCTTGTGCCTACGTGTGGAAAGAGAATCCTGGGCTATGAATCACACGACATTCACTGTTCCGGTCGAGCACCGCTACTTCGAGGACTATGCCGGCGGAGCGGTGTACGAGTTCGGTAGCATTGCGGTCGAGGCGGCCGAGGTCATCGCCTTCGCCCAGCGTTTCGATCCGCAACCCTTCCATACGGACCCGGACGCGGCGAAAGAGTCTATCTTTGGCGGCTTGATCGCCAGTGGCTGGCACACGGCGGGCTTCATGATGCGGCTCCTCGTCGATCACTATCTCTCGCGGGTGGCCAGTCTGGGATCGCCCGGCGTTGATGAGTTACGCTGGCTGAAGCCGGTGCGCCCCGGCGACGTCCTTTCGGTTCGCGTGACGGTCCTCGAAGCCAACCGTTCGCGCTCCAAGCCGGATCGGGGGATCATTCGTTCCTCCGTCGAGGTCTTAAACCAGCACCGGGAGGTGGTGATGAGTTTGAAAGCAGTCAACTTCTTGCGCTGCCGGGAGGTGCCATGACACCGATAGTGGCGACAACACGGTGATTCTCGAGGGGTCAGAGCGGGATGCCACTCAATATCGAGAGCTACTGTGATCGCGCCATTCAATGGGCCGTGGGCCGGCTGGGTTCCACCGACTACCCGTTCAAGTGCCTGTCCTTCGTCGAAGACGCCTACGAGTTGGGCAACGGCATCGTGCTCGTGGGATATGGCGCCGCGAAGGCGGCCGCGGATGGCTACAAAGCGGCGGCTCATACGACAGCCCCTCTGAAAGGCACTTTCGTCTTCTACGACTGTTGGGGGGACATCCAGGGGGAGTATCGGAACTGGAGCCATGTCGGGTTAGCCCTTGGGGATGGAAGGGTAGTCCACGCCTGGAGGCAGGTTCGCATCGATGATTACCTGGAAGTCCAGGAGCTGAGTCCCGCGGATGGGTGGACGAGGCCGAAGTATATCGGCGGGGCTCCCGTGACGGAAATCCTGAAGGGCATGAGTGTTCGCCGGCCAGGCGCCTGAGTCCCTCATTGGCGATCTGTTCTCACCCTGATCCCCATCTTTGGGATGGCGCATCTCTGTTTCTGTAAAAGTCGCGCGTACGCGTTACTTTTACAGAAAGATGAAGATCCTGGTGGCGAATTGGTCCGAGTGGCGGGGCGCCTGTTGGTAGTGCGTGCTTCAGCGCGCTGAAGCGCGCACTACGAGCCGTTCGCCCTCCCGGAAGGCGCTTTCGCCAACAGGATCAGATGAACACATCATCATCTTTGGGTGGCCAGGGCCGATGTGTTGTTGGGGGAACGGTTGGCGGCGCGTCCGTGGGTCGCGGCGCACTCCTCATCCTGGCGGCTGCCACCAGTACCGCCCGCCAGCACAGCGTGGCGTCCGTTCCGGCAGGCGGATGCCCGCGTCGCCGGCGGCCCCGGTCTGTGATCCGGTCGGATGGCAAACGATGGACAGGATCGACGCGGTTGCCGGAAGAGGTTCCGGGAGAAGCAGGAGTGAATATGAGGATACTGGTTCTGGGAGCAGGACGCATGGGACTGGGCGCAGCGTATGACCTGGTGCATAGCCCCGGTGTTGAGGCGGTGACTATCGCCGACGTCGACCTCGAACGGGCCCGTGACGTCGCGAGGCGAGTCGGGAGTGCCAAAATCTCGCCGAGGCGAAGCGATGCCGGCAACTACCGCCAGATGGTCGCTCTGATGCGCGGCCATGATGCCGCGGTTAGCTGTGTCGTCTATCACTTCAACGTGCAGCTTGCCCAGGCCGCGGTTGAGGCCAGGGTCAATTTTTGCGACCTCGGGGGCAATAACGACGTTGTGGCCGCAGAACTTGCGCTCGATGAGGCTGCGCGCGCGGCGGGGATCAACATCATCCCCGACTGTGGGTTGGCGCCAGGGATGGTCTCGATCCTGACGGCGCGTGGGGCCGCCTGCTTCGAGCATCTTGAGGTCATTCACATACGCGTGGGTGGCCTCCCTCAGAATCCGCAGCCGCCGTTGAACTATCAAATCGTCTTCTCCGTCGAGGGACTAATCAACGAATATGTCGAGCGGGCGCGCGTGATCCGTCGTGGCCAAATCATGGAAGTGGACTCACTGACCGAAATCGAGCGGCTCGACTTCCCGCCATTCGGCCAGATGGAAGCATTCCACACCTCAGGCGGAACCTCAACGCTGCCGGAGAGTTTTCTTGGCCGCGTCGAGGAACTGGACTACAAGACGATCCGCTATCCGGGTCATTGCGAGAAGTTCAAAACCATGGTTGATTTGGGCCTGGCGAGCAGCGACGCGATCACGGTTGATGGTGTATCTATCAGGCCGAGGCGCGTCCTGGCAGAGTTGCTGTCGCAGCGCCTGCCGGCCGGCGAGCCGGACGTGGTGCTCGTTCGCATTGAGTTTCGCGGCGTGCTGGAGGGGAAACCGCAGACGCTCCGCTATGAAATCATCGATCGATTCGACGAACAGACCGGATTGAGCGCGATGATGCGCACCACGGCATTCCCGGCGTCGATCGTCGCCCAAATGATGGCGCGCGGCGAGATCGAACAAAACGGCGCCATCCCCCAGGAGCGCTGCGTGCCGCCCGAAGTCTTCGTGCAGGAATTGGCGAAGCGCAACATCCACATCAGCGAGCAGGTCGTCGCGTGATTCCATGTTGAGGATCCAGGCGGTCCAACCCTCGCTGGACTCTATGTGTCCCCAGCGCGTGATTCCCAGCACACTTTGCCCGCTCTCAGTCTGGTTATAGAATTGTCTGTCCTGTGCCGGGTTGAGGCGGTCGGCCGGTGGCGGAGAGCCGTGGCTCGGGCGTTCTTCCACCCTCTCACCGCGAGCGCCGAGGAAGCGGAGGCGACGATGGACAACGAACAGAGCGGTACTCAGGCGAAGACGACACCCCAGACGAAGGCAGACCTCGTGGCCCGGATCATCGGGGCGCGGCGGGCCCTGGACCAGGTGATCGGTTCATTGGGCGAGAGCGAATTGGAGGCCTCCGGGCCGGACGATGGCTGGTCTGTGAAAGATCATCTGGCCCACCTCGCCGCCTGGGAGGAAGGGATCGCCGCCCTCTTGCAGCGCCGTCCGCGCTGGGAGGCGATGGGGCTCGACCTGGAAACCGTCCTCGCCAACGACGAGGCGGGGATCAACGCGATGATCGAGCGGCGCAACAAGGCACGCTCGCTGCAAGCGGTCCTGAGCGCCTTCGGGCAAGCACAGCACGATCTGCTGGACGCCCTGGAGCCGCTGACCGACGCCGACCTCTTCAAGGGCTATTCCCACTACCAACCCGATGAGCCTGGCAGGGATAACGGCGCACCCATCATCGGCTGGATCATCGGCAACACCTACGCCCACTATGAAGAGCACCAACGATACATCGAGGCGCTGATCGCGCAGCGAGCGGGGTGATGGGCGCCATCTCGCTGCCGATTCCCTGAAGTGGCGCCGGCCTCTATCCCAGTCGCACCAGGGGTGTATGATGGTGCTGATGATGTGTTCATATGATCCTGTTGGCGAATTGGTACAAGTCGCGGGTGCCCGTTTGTAGTGCGCGCTTCAGCG
>DOUV01000099.1:4790-17321 GCA_003520455.1 Chloroflexota bacterium
AGCGATTTCGCCAACAGTATCTTCATATTTCTGTAAAAGTGGCGCGTAGGCGCCACTTTTACAGAAAGTGAGTTACGCGATCATGGTGCTGTGGTGGGAACGAGTGTTTGGGTGACCCACCGGCGACGTTGCCCTTCCCAGCCCGTGCTCGTCGCGCAGGTACCGCGGGTCGTTCCGGCGGTCGAACCGGGAGTGTGCAGAAGCAGAAAGGGTGGCGCACAGGCCTGTGGGATAGGGGAGGGAACGGAGGTACCATATGGAGTCCACGGTATTCGAGCGGATCCGGGGAGGTCTGCTGGAGAAGCGCCAGAATCTCACGGACTGGCTGCGTGCAACACCAGCCCCCACGAGGCAGCTTCGTCTGGGGCCTGCCGATGAACGAGCTGTACGCGCCCACTTGCACGTCCTCGATACGGCGTTAGAAAAGACCGCGAGTAAAACCTTAGGGCTGTGCCGGGTTTGTCACGACTACATCGAAACCGACTTGTTGGAGATGGATTACACGGCCTGTGTGTGTATCGATCACCTTTCGGTCGAAGAAGTACGCCAGTTGGAACGGGAACTGGAGCTCTCACAGGTCGTCCAAAGAGCGCTCCTGCCGCACCGCGTGCCCACAATCCCGGGAGTAGACCTCGCTGTCTTCAGCCGGCCGGCACAGATCGTGGGGGGCGACTATTTCGACTTCGTTCAGTTCCGGGATGGGGCTCACGGACTCGCGATTGCCGATGTGGCGGGGCATGGTGTGGCCGCCAGCCTGCTCATGGCCAGTCTGCAGACAGCCCTGCGCACTCTGATTCCGGCCAGTGACACCCCCTCCGACGTGGCATGGCAGGTGAACCGTTTCTTCTGCCACAACGTCCACTTTACGACCTTCGTCACCTTATTCCTCGCACGGCTTGATCATACAACAGGCACGCTCACCTACTGCAATGCCGGACACAACCCTCCGCTGATCGTGCGCCGGGCGGAAGGCGGAAGAAAGCCACTCGCCTGGCTCCGGCCCACCGGGCCCGCCATCGGCCTGGTCGAAGAATTTCAGATCACGGCCGAGACAAGCGCCCTGGGCCCCGGCGATACGCTGTTGCTCTACACGGACGGTGTCACCGAAGTTGTCAACCCGCACGAAGAAGAATTCGGCCTGGAACGACTGGCAATGCTCGTTGGCCACAACTCAGAGGCATCGGCGAAAGCGTTGGTTCGAGCCTTGCGGGGCGCACTCCAGGAATTCACCGACGGGGGACCACTCACGGATGACATGACGATCGTCGCATGCAAGATCGACCGGTGAGGACAACAACGACGCACGCGTCCTGACGGCGGAAAATTCAGACTGCTTCACCTCACGGCTGCCGCCAATATCGAGCGGCAGCCTGTCTTGTTGCGCTTCGCACCGTTCTGGGAGGACGCTCGCGACGACTCACGAGCCCGGCATCCAAGCTCGATCTCTCCGGCGGCCAGGCACGAGCATTGAGCCGTTCACGCGGCGAACAGCACGCGCCGGCGCCGGCACTCCTGTGCCGGGGCAGTGCGTGATCGGCTCCAACGAGTTGTGGGGCGGATCTGGCCGAAAGGTTACTGGTTGCGTGTCCGCTCACCGTTCTGGTCGATGGAGTCCACCTCCAGGTGAAACCGATGCAGGAAGCGATGAACGAGTGGCGCAACCAACACGCCCACGGCGACGAGAAAGATGATTCCTGAGAACAGCGCATAGCAGGATGCAAACAGCTTGCCCGCGGTGGTACGCACGGGGTCAACCGGTCCCATCCCCCCGAGGATCATCGCCGCATTCAAGAGTGCATCCAACCAAGGCAGTCCCTCAAAGGCATGGTACCCCCATATTCCAATGGCCAACGAGCCGGCAATAATCGCCAACGCCGCGGCCCCAAAGCGAGCCTGGCGCAGCAGGAAGGCGGTCCGGGGTAAAAGGGGCGCACGTTGCGGCTCGAACATTCGATATCCCTGACGAGATAGGCCGCGTTGCCAGTTCCTCCATCACCGCGCCAGCCGTTATTCGGCCGATACGGTCGACTCCGTCTCGGCGCGGCGTTTGGTGATCGTAATCCAACGCTGCCACGGCGGGCCTCACCGGAGTGGCCGACAGCCCGCTGCGCGCCGAAGCGGTTGCCACCTGAGGCGAAGGAGGCGCCGGGACTGCGCCTCATTTTTGGCCCTCACCCCAACACGTTGCGAGCGATAACGAGGCGCTGGATCTCGCTGGTGCCCTCGTAGATCTCGGTGATCTTGGCGTCGCGGAAGTAGCGCTCGACAGGGAGTTCTTTGGAGTAGCCCATGCCGCCGTGGATCTGAATCGCCTGGGTCGTCACCCACATGGCGGTCTCGCTGGCGTAGAGCTTGGCCATGCTGGCCTGCTGAGTGTAGCGCTCGCCGGTCTCCCGGCTGCGCATCTTGGCGAGCGCGGCCTGATAGGCCAGCAGGCGGCTGGCCGCAATGCGGGTGGCCATGTCGGCCAGCTTCCACTGGATGGCCTGGAACTCGGCGATGGGCTGGCCGAAGGCCTGGCGCTCTTTGGCGTAGGCCACGCTGGCCTCGTAGGCGGCCTGGGCGATGCCGAGCGCCTGCGCGGCGATGCCGATGCGGCCGGCGTCCAGCACGTTCATGGCGATCTTGAAACCCTCGCCCTCGCGCCCGAGCACGTTCTCGACGGGGCAGTGGTAGTCCTCGTAGACGCACTCGCAAGTGGCGCTGGCACGGATGCCGAGCTTGGGCTCGACCTTGCCTCGAATGAAGCCGGGCCGGTCCGTTTCGATGATGAAGGCGGTGATGCCCTTGTGCCTGGGCTCGGCCGTGGGGTCGGTTACGGTGAAGAGCACGATGGTGTCGGCGACGGGGCCGGACGTCACCCAGCTCTTGCGGCCGTTGATGACGTAGCTGTCACCCTGCCGGACGGCGCGGCTGCGCATTGTGCCGGCGTCGGAGCCACTCATGGGCTCGGTCAGGCTGTAGGCGCCGACGTGCTCACCGCTGGCGACCGGGACGAGGTACTTCTGCTTCTGGGCCTCGGTGCCGAATTTGAGCAGCCCGTGGCACACCAGTGAGTTGTTGACCGACATGATCGTGCCGTGGGCCGCATCGGCTTTGCTGATCTCCTCCATCGCCAGGACGTAGCAGAGCGTATCGAGGCCCGCTCCACCGTAGGCCTCCGGCACCTCGATACCCATCAGGCCCAATTCGCCCATCTGTTTGACCGTTTCCATCGGAAACTCGCCACTCTCGTCGTACGCGGCGGCGATCGGTGCAATCACGTCTTGGGCAAATTCGCGCGCGATGTCGCGAATCATTTTCTGCTCGGCAGTCAGCTCGAAATCCATCGGTGAACCTCCTTGTTCAACCAGCGCCCCATCTGCGGGTGGGGCCGCACCGAATGGGATTGTAGCGCCCGGTTTTGGAAAGGGCAACAGCAAAGGGCAGTTACAGGTTGAAGGTTCGTTGCGCCCGCCCGCAGAAGCAGGCCGGAGCGTTGCCGTCTCGCGAGTCCTGCTCGGCTCAGCGATGAGAAGGAGCACGACCACGAGCGCCAGTGCACGAAAGAGGCCCGACCTAAAGAAGGTAACCTGGTAGCTGAACAGATTGATAATCACACCGCCCACCATGGCACCGAACCTGTCGCCTCGGAACCGGAGCCCACCGGCAGGCCCTCTCTCATTGCCGGGTATCAGTCGGTGGAGCTCGGGCATTGGGCGCTGCTGGAGCACATGGGGTTAGAGCCGTTGCCAGATCTCATCTGTGCCTGAGCGAGGGTGTAGGTGCGGTGCTGGACGAAATGGTGGCCATTCGCGCGACCCGTAGTCACGCAACTAGTCGCATCAGCATCGGATTCTGTTCGGTCAAGAGCAATATGCCGTGGTGATGAGCCGCGAGATTGAGCAGATGCGATGTGCCTTCAGCCACGGCCGGGGTTGTGACACAGGGGCAGAGCACGATGCCCCGCAACTGACACAGGACATAGTGCAACCGGGACTCGTAATCGAAGAATGAATCCCAGTTGTCTTGCCACTGGTCGAGCAAATGGGACCCCGACGCCCAGAAGGTATCGCCCCTCCAGAAGTCCGCTTGTAGTGTCCACAAGTCGAGAACGCCCTGGGCGCCTCCGCTGCGGTAGGCGGCCCAAAAGTCGCGCACCGCAAGCTTTCCTTGTGCTTCGAGAGATTCAACGGGGAGGCCGGCCTCGACGTAGTGTTGGCGCACGTCGTCAGGATGCTGCCACCAGCACCCTTTGAATATGGGCAGGCGCCATTCCACCGCCACCCGGAAGAACTCCACTTCAATCTCATAGACTTTCGTCGGGTCAGTGAGCATGACCAGGAGATGTTCAGGCGCGGTGAGCCTTCGCCGGAAGATTACTTTCAGTGAGGTCGAACCATGGCCACCATTCTTGTGCGCGGTCAGAAAGGCCTCCAAATCGCGCTGGTCAATCCGCCAATCCCGTCCCACCTTGATGCCGGCTAATTTGCCCTCCCGGCACCAGCGATAGACGGTGTTTGGGTCCACTTGCAGATAGGAAGCGACGTCTTTCGTGGTCAGCAGTCGGTTTAGCATATTCCCTCTGGGTGGTACGAAAACCACGGTCACCCAGCAGGATGATCGTGGCGTCTGGTGGACGGGGGTCCGCACCTGTTCCAACAAGGCTGGGAAGTCCGCGAAGGCCAGCAGCACACTGCTGCGATTGCAGCCCTGCCAGACCAGCGGGACGGCGTGGCCGCAGGAGATGACCGCCACCCGGCCGAGCACCAGCGGTCCCGCCAGATTCGTCATATCGATCGCGCGATAGATTGTGTGACCGCCCTGCCGGCCAAGGCCACACGGATCAGCCTCTCGCAATGTATGTATGGTACTGTATGGAGTTGTATGTTGACACATGACAAAAGAAGGGCGTTTAATAGGACAGAAGTAACAACTTCCCGGGTGGACTTAACCCATCGTTCGTTGGCCCCTGGTTCTTGACGAACCAGGAGAAGGAGGAAGCTATCGCGTCAAATGCACCCGCCTGTGCGCGAGCTGTGAGAGATCGCCGAAGTCTGCGGTCCAAGAGGACAGTCTGCGTTGAGAAAGACGGGTAGTCTCCCGCTTGGGTTGTTGATGGACTTCGCCGCACGCGTAGTATGTCATTCCGAGGCGCGACCCGTGCTTGCGTTCTGCAAGCCCTGGGCCTGTCGGAGGCAGGGCAAGTGAGCGCCTTGAGGAAATCCCTCCAAATCACCCGGTTTCAGGGACTCCTCTCTCGCCACGCCTCCCCTGAGCCAGGTCGAAGAGTTCGCTCCCAAGAAACTCGTTTTATGTTGGGTTTCCGTGGTCCACGGTTCGCGTATTAGTGGGAGGTTGATGGAATATCGACGGACAATTTACCCTTCGATAATATCGCTGCAGTCTCAAAATTGCCTTCGCCACTTTGGGAACTAAGGCTTTGAGCAAGCGAAAGTAGAGCATGCAGGTAGGGGGACTGATGCTGGTGGGCTCGCGCTTGCTCCTTTGCCCCATCAAGCGGCGAAAGCAATTGTTGGACAGGTCGCTGAAAATCGAAGGTGATTCAGCCACTCAAATTTATTCAACCCCCTGGAAATGCGGGAACCATGGGCCTGTGCTTACAGATTTGGCGTGGTAAGCAGCATGGGTTACTTCGGAATGACATGTCTGGTGCCGCCGATATCATCAACACTTGTCAAGAAGACTACCGAAACACGGCACGGGAGGCCGGATTATGAGTAAAGAAGAGTTGTTTCCAAAACTGAGCGATGCGGTGCTTGCTGGCGACGAGGAGACCGTCTTGTCGCTATGCCAGCAAGCCGTGTCGGCTGGCTTTGCGCCGATGAGCATCATCACAGATGGGATGGCGCCCGGCGCGCGAGCCGCCGGCGACAAGTTCAGCCAGGGGAAGTATTTCCTGCCGCAGCTGATCATGGCGGGCGAAGCGATGAAGGCCGGGCTGGAAGTACTCCTGCCGCTGATCACGGCCGAGGCCAGGCAGGGGGCCGCCGGCCGGGTGGTCATCGGAAGTGTCGA
The DNA here is from genome assembly GCA_003520455.1 of Chloroflexota bacterium. The sequence goes on from DOUV01000099.1 coordinate 10,809, forward strand.
GGGCGATGTGCATGACGTCGGCAAGAACATCGTGGCTGCCATGTTGACCGCTGGTGGCTTTGACGTAGTGGACCTGGGCGTGGACGTATCGGCGGCCGCCTTTGTGGACGCCGTCCGGAAAGAGTCGCCCGACATCCTGGGGATGGGATCCTACATGTCCACCACCCGTCCCCAGATGCAAGTGGTTATCGAAGCCCTGAAAGAGGCCAGCCTGCGGGACAGGGTGCGAGTCATGATCGGCGGCATCGCCGCGACGGAGACCTACGCCCGCGAGATTGGCGCCGATGGCTTTGCCGCCGACGCTCCGGATGCGGTGAGACTGGCCGAGCAACTTGCCGAGGGCGTTGCCGCCGCGCCGACGCTAGAGGCAGGAGCTTCTCCCTGGCGAGGATTTACCTTGCAGCAGGAGCAACAGTTAGGAGGTGCTTAAATGTCTGCCAACGGCAGTATGAAGAAGATGGTTCAAGATATGTGTGCTAAACGGGACCGCGGAGAGAGGCTCCTGCCCATCGAGAGAATCGTGCTCACAGTGGCCCACGAAACCCAGGACCGCATTCCGGTTGGCTTCCTGTTTACCGAGTGGGTGGTCAACCGCTATGGCTATACGTGCAGCGAGGCAGCCGCCGACCCGGAGAAACACTCCGACGCCATCGTCAAGTTCTTCGACGAGTTTGACTACGACACGCTCTTCCCGGGCATCGAAACGACGGTGGTGGAGGCGGAAATCCTGGGCTGCAAATTGAAGAGACCGGTGGACTCCAATCCTCAGATTGTGGAGCACGCTATCAAGAGTGAAGCCGACGTGGAGCGGCTGGAAGAGTTGGTAACGGCCGACAACTTGTTGGAGCGAGGTCGCATGCCGGTCCGCCTGGAGTTGTTTCGGCAGCTACTGAAGAAGACCGAGGGGCGCTACGCGATCATCGCCACTCCCATGCAACCCTTCCCCGTGGCCGTCCAGCTGCTGGGTGTGCGCCTGATGTCCAGGTGGCTGATGACCAGGCCCTTGCTGGTGCACAGGGTCGTGGAGGCCTGCACCCAAGCCTGCATTCGGTTTGCCAATGCCTTCAAAGATGTAGGGACCCACGGCATCACCAGCATCGCGGCCTGGAACAGCGTCCCCTACTTCAGCCCGGAGCAGCTCTGGGAATTCGACACGCCCTATCTGGCGCGCATGATCCAGAGCGTGGCCCCGCTCCCCTTCATCCACTACTACTGGGGTCTGCGGCTGCTCGGCGACCAGTGGGAGCGGTTCCTGGTGCACCAAATGGCCACGGGGACCTTCCTGATGACCAATCTGGCCCCTGACGCGGATGAAGGCCCCTCGCAAGACCTGAAGCGTTTCCGCGAACTCGCGCAGAGCTATCACAAGTCCTACGTCGTAGGCATGGATGCCGCGCTCATGTCTGATGGAACACCGGAGGCCATCCGCAACCGGGTCAGAGAGTACATCGGGAAGCTGTATCCCTGCGACAAGGGTTGTATGGTGGTGCCCAATGCGATCCCGGCCGACTCGCCCGTGGAGAACGTACGCGCCTTCATTGACGCCATCAACGAGTTTGGCACATTCCCGCTCGACAAGGCCCGGCTCGGCGTGAATTGATCCCCCTGCTATCCGGTCCTGTGGGCGGGGAAGCAGCCTCCTCCGCCCACAGGCGGCTCTCGTGCTAACCTCTGCAACACGGTGATCGCCGGCCGGCGTCGGAGACCCAGTGGCTCAGGCTCATACGCCTGACGGCCGACGACTTTCTCCTCGCCCCTTTTCAACGAACATGGAGCAGATGACGTTATGTTCAAATTCGAAGCAGAGCAGAAGGTTTACGATATTGGCGGTGTGCAGGTCGGCGGCCAGCCGGGCGAATGGCCGACAGTGCTGATTGCCAGCATATTCTATCAGGGCGACCGGAACGTGATAGACGAAATGGCCGGGGAGTTCAACCGCGAGGCGGCTCGGGCGTGCATTGACGAGCTCGTGCGGGTGGCCCAGATGACCGGCACACCGGTCATCCTCGATCTGGTCGCTGCCAGCGAGCGGGCCATGGTCAACTACATTGACTTCGTCGTCGAGGAAACCGAGCTGCCGTTCGTGATTGACGGCACGGTCGAGCGTGTGCGACTGGCCGGAGCGCGGCACGTGGTCGAGCACGGCGTCCAAGCCCGTGCAATCTACGACTCCATCGGCACCACGACCCGGGAGCACGAACTGGCCGCACTACGCGAGCTGGCGTTACCCACCACACTGGTGCTGGTCCTCGACAACCGCAGGCCAACCGTCGCCGGCCGGGTAAGTATTGCCCCCAAGCTTATCGACCTGGCCCTGTCCGCCGGCTTTCGACAACTGCTGCTCGACACAGCAGTGCTCGACGTGGTTGAGCCTGGTCCTGCCGGCAAGGCCATCTTCGAGTTGAAGCAGCGCTTTGGTTATCCAGGCGGTTGCTCGCCAACGCACACCCACCGCCATCGTTGGAAGAAGCGCCGTGGATTCGGCGATCTGGGTGAGCGCACCGCCAAGACCAGTACGGCCACCAGTATGCAAATACTCGGCGCGGATTTCATCATGTATGGCATCAAGCAAACCGAGATCGTCCCGGCCATGGGGATGGTAGATGCATTGATCGCATTTACCGCCATGCAAAACGGCGTCCAACCCAAAGATGACCGCCATCCGCTGTATACCATGTTTGCGACGTAGCCAGCTGAGACAGGAGACGCGGGTTTTGAAAATCGCAGTGCTGTCGTGCGGCGCGCTGGCGCGAGAGGTGCGCCACATCTGCCAGAGCGAGCAATGGCCGCATAAACTGTCTTTCGTCTCACCGCTGTTGCATCTGTATCCTGCCAAACTGCGCGCGGCGCTCGCCGACCGGTTGAGCGCACTCCAATATTCTTTCGATCGCACGCTGGTTGTGTACGGACAGTGCCTGCCCGACATGGATGGCTTTCTCGCGCCTTTCAACGCCTACCGGGTTCGCGGCGAACATTGTCTGGAGATGGTCGGCGGCGAGCGGTTCTGGACCATCATCGCGGAGTGCCCCGGCACGTACTTTCTCATCCCTAGCTGGACGCATTCCTTTGATTCGGCCATCGTCGTCGGCCTGGGGTTGGACAAGGAGCCCCGCATGAAGGAGTTGATGTTCCGCAACTACAGGCAGATCGTCTATTTCGACACCCTGTTGTACGGTGACCTGGACCATAAAGTAACCGAAATTGCGGCCTTCCTCAACCTGCCGCTGCGCATCGAGCGGGTCGGCGTAGAGGCGCTGCACGCCCGGTTGGCCGAGGCGCTGGCCACGGTCTCAACTCGATAGTTGTGATTGGGGATCAAGCAGATAGCAAGACCCCGGAATCAATGGCGCCAACTCTTCTCCCTTGATGTGTGGTCCGGTCAGCGGCATCGGCTGGCCATACTGGCCCTGGAGCCCAAATCAGATCACAACAACGAGGTCTACAAATGGCGGTCCCCGTCACCTTTCAACCAATGGGCCGCATGGCCGAAGCCGCTCTCGAAGAGACACTGTGGACGGCGGCTCGTCGCGCGAAGGTCCTCCTGCCGTCAATCTGCGGCGGACAGGGCACGTGCGGCAAGTGCCGGGTGCGCATCTTACACGGCCGCGTCAGCCCGACCACGGAGATAGAAGCCGAACACCTCTCGCCGGAGGAACTGGCCGAAGGCTATCGTTTGGCATGCGAAACGTGCGCCCTTGGCCCGGCGGTTATCGAGACTCCCTTGATACGCGCGGACAAGCGCAAGAGTACGCTGCCGGATATTGACGCCGAGATCGAAGTCTCACCGGGCTTGAGCAAGGTTCACATTCAAACACCGCCTCCCTCGCTGGCCGACCCTCGTTCGGACGCGGCGCGCGTGACTGACACTCTGCTCGGCCTCGACTATCCGGCGCCACGCCTCGATCTGGCGACGTTGCGCGCTCTGCCCAAGGCATTACGCGCCGCCGATTATCACCTCACCTGCGTCCTCAACAAAGACCACCTGATCGCAATCGAGCCGGGCGACACCGCAACCGATTTCTTCGGCCTGGCCATCGACCTCGGCAGCACCACCGTTGCCGCCTATCTCGCGCACCTGGACACCGGTGAGCGACTGGCGGCAGCCGCCACCACCAACCGGCAAACCGCTTTCGGTGATGATGTGATGAGTCGCATCGCACACGCCATGGCCGGCGGGTTGGCCGAGTTGCGCCAGGCGGCGTTAGAGACGTTAAATGCTCTCGCTCAGGAAGTATGTGCAGCGGCCGGCGTCGAGCCCACTTCGGTGTATGCCGCGACCATCACCGGCAACACCTGCATGTTGCAGCTGCTGGCCGGGCTTAGCCCCGCTCACCTTGGCGTCGTCCCGTACGTGGCCGTGACCTCCGACCAGACGAATCTGACAGCGAACGAGCTGGGATTAGCGATCCATCCGGCAGCGCAGGTATGGCTGTTGCCGGGCGCGGGCGCCTACGTCGGAGCGGACGCGGTGAGTGCGGTACTGGCCACCGGCATGTTCGCTTCCGACGAGGTGCAACTATTGATTGACCTGGGCACGAACGCCGAGATTGTGCTCGGCTCACGCCACGGTCTCATGGCCTGCGCCACCGCCGCCGGCCCGGCCTTCGAGGGGGCGCGCATCCAGTACGGCATGCGCGCCGCACCCGGAGCGATTGATCGGGTGTGGACCGAAGATGGAACCGTGCTCACACGCACGATCGGCCGCCGCCGACCGGTCGGGCTGGCTGGGACGGGCCTGGTTTCGGCGGTAGCGGCGCTGCGCAAGGGGGGGATGATTGACGACCGTGGCCTGTTCCGCGAGCATAGACGTCTGCAGCAAGAATGGTGGGCGCCTGGTCCGTGCGGGCTGGAGTTGGTATTGGCACGAGCGACGAAATGGCGACCGGCACTCACTTTGTCGCAGGCCGACGTGGGTGAATTCCAATTGGCCAAGGCCGCCGTGCAGGCTGGCATCAAGATTCTGCTGCAGAAGATGAGCCTCAGCGTATCCGACATCCGCCGGGTCTTACTGGCCGGGGCCTTTGGAAGCTTCATGGAGGTGTCCGACGCGTTGGCTGCTGGGCTGCTGCCAGAGGTGCCGGCCGAAGGTGTGCGAAGCGTCGGCAATGCGGCCGGTCTGGGGGCGATGATGGCCCTGCTCTCGGCCGAGAAACGGCAACTGGGCCGCGAACTCGCCCGTCAAATCCACTACGTCGAGCTTTCGGCGGAGGCGGATTTCCACCGCCAGTTCGCCCGCTCGCTGCCCTTCGGTTGAACAACTTACTGAAAGCGTGTTGTGGAGGAAAACAGTGGACTCGAAAGAGCGCGTCGAAACGGTTCTTGCGTTGGGCGTTCCCGACCGTGTGCCAGTCTTTCCGCAGATCGGCGACCATGCCGGCATTCTGGCCGGATTACGCTACGATGCCATGTACCGTAACGCCGAACAGGCGGCTGAGGCCCATCTCGCAGCGTGGCGACGCTACGGTTATGACGTGGTGAGCATCCAGGTGGAGCCAAGCTGGCCGGTGGCAGAAGCCTGTGGTGCAGAGGTGACGTATCCTCCTGACAAATGCCCGTGGATCACAAGAAATCCGGTGGAACACGAGGATGCGCTGCGCGCCTTGCAGGTGCCCGACTTCCGCGCGACGCGCAGCACGGCCGTGCTGCTCGAGGGCACGCGACTGCTGGCCGAACGCGCCGACGCGCCGGTGGCGGCTTTTATGACCGGCCCGCTGACCTTCAGTTTGCAGCTGATGCCTTACACGCGGTTCATAACCGCTACCATCAAGAAGCGGGATTTTGTCAAGCAGCTGATTCGCACTTCTGTGGCCATCATCCGCGCCTACGGTCAGGCGCTTAGAGACGCCGGAGCATCCATCTTTGTACTCTGTGAACACGATGTACAGATGTTCAGCCCGACCGACTTCAAAGAACTCTCCCTGGACTTCTTGCCAGAGCTGTTCGACCTGTATCCCTATACGCTATTGCACCTGTGCGGTAAGGTGACACCGCATCTGAAGGCGAACCTGAATACCCTACGCGCGTTGAACGGGCTGAACATGATCAACGTCGGGCCACATGTGGACATGGCGGCGCTGAAAGTGGCATTGGAGAGAAAAGTGGGTGTGGCCGGCAATGTCGATCACGTGCAACTCTTACCCCACGCAACGCCGGCCGAGGTGGAAGAAGCTGCCCGGCGCGCGCTCGAAGCTGGCAAGCCGGGCGGCGGGTTCATGTTGGCGCCGGGCTGCGAGATTACCGCCGACACGCCGCCAGAGAATGTACAGGCGTTCGTCGGCGCTGCCCGGAAGTATGGCGCTTGCTGAGAGCTTCCGCCCTACACCCGGCGATGCCCAGGCACGGTTTGCTTCGGGACTGACCGGCTTCGTCCGAAGACCATCACAGAGCGGGCAACACGCTGGCGCAAGGTGTTGTGCTAAGGAGCTAGCGCGCCGGTCAAGACGTCAGCCTTCCGAAGTCTGGTAGGGACCGTGCTGGCCCACAGCGCGCTCCGACGAGGTGATCGAGGCGGGC
>DOUV01000099.1:17351-25434 GCA_003520455.1 Chloroflexota bacterium
CCTGCCGCGAACCAGACTTCGGAAGGCTGTTCCCGCCCCCCGCGGGATGGCATGACCGGGGCTCTAGCAGAAAGTTCTCTGGATATTTCAAGCGGGGGCCCAAACCAGAGTCTGCTCGGGCGTCATCTCGTTGAAGAATGTTTCGACCGTCTTCGAGTAATACCTTCATCGAACCGTGTTGACAAATGGCGTCCACGGGCATGATCATTGTCTGCTCGCCTTTCGCCGTCCGAACCTGTATAATCGCCATCATGCCCGCCGTTTTGTCTACGGCCAACGGGGGTCGTGGGCGCGCTGCAGCATGCGCGCCGTTCCCTGACGATCCACTGTTTTGTTGTTGCCGGATTCATAGCTCGTCTCAGGCCGTTGTCAGAAGGAACGCCGCTGTGCAAAGGAGAATTGTATGAAGAGTAGTCTCGAGATCGCCGCTGAGGCCCACGTTGACCACATCGGCAGGGTCGCCGAGCGCCTGGGCATTCCCGAGCGTTTCGTTGAGTATCACGGTCGTCATAAAGCCAAGATTGACCTCAACCTTCTCGACGAGTACCGTGACAGGCCCAACGGCAAGTACATTTTAGTCACTGCCATCACGCCGACGCCGCTCGGTGAAGGCAAGACCACGACGACGATTGGGCTGGGGATGGCCCTCAACCGGCTCGGCAAGAATGCGGCCATCGCCATTCGCCAGAGCTCCCTCGGTCCGGTCTTCGGAATCAAGGGCGGCGGCGCCGGGGGTGGCTACTCACAGGTGATCCCGCTCGAGGAGAGCATTCTCCACCTCACGGGCGATATCCATGCCATCAGCCAGGCCCATAACCAGGTGGCGGCGATGACCGACAACGCCTGGTACCACGGCAACCCGCTCAGTATTGACCCCAATCGCATCCAGATTCGCCGGGTTGTGGATGTGAATGATCGCTTTCTACGTGTCGTGACCATCGGGCAAGGGGGGCCGAAGAACGGGACCCCACGCCAGACCGGCTTCGACATCAGTGTCGCCAGCGAGTTGATGGCGATCCTGGCGTTGGTCACCGGCAAGACCAACGTCGAAGCCATCAAAAACCTGCGCGAGCGGATCGGCCGGATGGTCGTAGCCTTCGATACCAATGGCAACCCGGTCACGGCGGACGACATCAAAGCGGCCGGTTCGGCGACCGTTCTGATGCGCGAGACGCTCAAGCCCACGCTGATGCAGACAATCGAGAACACGCCCGCGTTCATTCATGCCGGGCCGTTCGGCAATATCGCCCACGGCAACTCCTCGATCATCGCCGACCAGATCGGCCTCAAGGTCGCCGATTATGTGGTGACGGAGAGCGGCTTTGGCGCCGACCTCGGCGGCGAGAAGTTCTTCGACATCAAGTGCCGCGCCTCTGGTTTGCGACCATCGGCCGCGGTCGTCGTGGCGACCGTGCGGGCGCTCAAGAGCCACACCGGGAAGTACAAGATCACGCCGGGGAAACCGCTGCCGGGCGAGTTGCTGGAGGAGAACGCCGGTGACGTCTACACCGGTGGCGCCAATCTGCGCAAGCAGATCGAGAACATCCAGCAGTTCGGGATTCCGGTCGTCGTGGCCCTCAACGCCTTCCCGGAGGACAAGCCCTCTGAGATCGAGGCGGTGCGGCGGATCGCCCAGGAAACCGGGGCCTACGACATGGCCGTCAGCCGCGTCTTTGCCGAGGGCGGCCAGGGCGGGTTGGAGCTGGCCCAAAAGGTGATCGAGGCTGCCGAGCAACCCAGCGACTTCCGCTTCCTCTACCCGCTCGAGCTGCCGATCAAGGAAAAGATCCGCATCATGGCGACCAAGGTCTATGGCGCCGGCGATGTGCACTACTCGGAGCAGGCCGAGGAGCAGATTGCATCGTTTGAAGCCAACGGCTTCGGGGATTTGCCGATCTGCATGGCGAAGACCCATCTGAGCCTCAGTCACGACCCCAATTTGAAGGGGGCGCCCACCGGGTTCACCTTCCCCATTCGCGAGGTGCGGGCCAGTGTTGGCGCGGGCTTCATCTACCCGCTCGCGGGCACGATGATGACCATGCCCGGCCTTGGCTCCGATCCCGCTGCGTATCACATCGACATTGACGAGAACGGTAATACTGTCGGCCTCTTCTAGCCGCCGGGCCGGTACAAGTGATGAGGGACGAAAGGTCCACCGGACCTTTCGTCCCTCGTCTTTTCACTGCTGTCCTGCTATACTCGGAGCGGCGAGCATCCGGCAGGCGCGGTTTCTGGCAGCGAATGGAGCGCGGCCCCAAGAGAGGAGGCGGCAGACCGTGATTCCGATCATCGATTTTTCGTGGAGAGAGTTCAAGCTGTTCCAGCAAAGCCTGGACGTTTCCGTGCAAGAGTTCTATGGCCTGGCGCACAGCCACAACCCGAACCTCTTTCTCCTGCACGATCCGGATCGACGTCTGTCGGCGTTGGTCATTCCCGATCTGGTCATCCAAACGGTTGAGCGGTTCGATCTGCCGTTCGAGGCGCCCGTCGTAGCGACCGGTCTGCCGGACCTGCTGCGGCAGGGACAGATGACAGTCCATGTGGGCCTGCCGGCTTCGCTCGTGACGCTGCTGGCTGGGGCGCACGAGATAGAAAGCGTCGTCGTCGCGGACGACAGCGCCTTCCCCATCGGCCTCTTCATCCCAAGCGTCGTCGCGGAGCGTCTCCCGGAGACATACCGCATCCAGGGCGAGAGCTCCGAGACCCTGCAGCGGACCGTGCGCCGGCTGACTGCGACCGGGAATCTGGCCGGGGCCATCGCGGCGATAGAAGGAGCGTACGACGACTTCCACAGCGAGCGTCTCAACCAGATCGGCGCTGACCCCTACGTGTGTGATGGTAATGGGAAGCCGCATTACTGGCGGCGTTGTCCCTGCAAGTGGCATCCCTCCGCGAGCTGCGGCCGCCGCACGATCAGCAGGGCCTGATGCTGACCGAGTTGGATCAGGCTCAGAAGATTGTCGGGACCGCCCTCGATCAGAGTCAGAAACTCTTCGGCCGCGGGTTCCTGATCGCGGGCGGCGGGCCTACCCTGCTTTTCGCCGTGATCGGCGGCTACCTGCTCTACGGGTATGCCTGGCTGCAATCGAGCGTGCTGGCGTGGATCGGCCTGGGGTGGCAGGAGGCGCTCTTCCAGATCGCCCTGCTCCTGGTGGCCGTGTACCTGGCGGCTCAGGTCGTCTATGGCCTGCGCACCGCCGCGCTTCAAGTGTACCAGGGCGAGTGGCCCGGGCCCCTGGCCTGGCTCAGACCGGTCGGGATAGCTCTGGCGACGAAGACCATGCGCCGGTACGAGGCGCGGGAGGAGGCCATCCTCGAGGTGCTGACCGACTTCGCCTGGGCGCGCGAATTCCAGTTCGGCGAGACCTTCTCACCTGTCGAAGTGGCGGAGGAGGAGGTCCGGCGGCGGCAACAGCAGGTTCACGCGGCCCACGAGCGGCTTGCAGGCCAGGTGAGGCAGGGGCGGCGGTGGCGCGAGGGTGCCTACGGCGAGATCCTGCACGAGGCGCGTCTGCTCCAGGCCAACCGCGACCGTTTCTCACCCGACCTTCAGGCTGATGTCGACGCGCTGGTGGCGGTCGTCGCGGCCAGGTATAGGGAGCATCTCCCGTTGCGGGCGGCCGTCGAGCATCTTTGGGAGGCAACCTTTCGGGAGTGGATCGAGGCGAGCGAGGCTCGCGCCGCCAATTTCCCCGAGCACGAGCGCTGGCTGCGCCCGACACAGATGGGCAACGTCGCCGCGGCCCTGGAGGCGTACCCCTTCGACCGCTACGGGATCGGCCTCAGCGCCCTCTGGCCGCGGTTGGTGCCGATCCTCCCGGAGGAGGTGCGACTTCGCATCGAGGACGCGACTACCTCCCTCGATTTCACCGTGCTGATATCGCTGCTCTCGCTCGCGGCGGCGGTGGGAGCGGCAGGCATCGCCCTCTACGGCCCACCGCGCGATCGCGCCTTCGAGGTCGCCATCCCGCTGGCCCTCGCTCTGGCCGGCTGGCTCTTCTACCGACTGGCGATCTCCGCCACCCGGGCGCTGGGCGTGCAGGTTCAGGCGACCGTTGACCTCTTCCGCCTGGACCTGCTGGACGCCCTGGAGATCGAGCGGCCCTCGACGCCGGAACAGGAGAAAGCCATCTGGACGGAGTTGCGCCACTTCATCGCGCAGGCCGACCTGCCGGCCCACCACGTGCGCTTCAAGCAGGCGCCGGAGCGGAAGGAGGCGCCGTCCGATCCACCACCCTCCCTGTGGGACTGCCTGCGCACCAGTCTGATCCGCCGACCGCGGCGCTGAGCACCACACCGCCTCCGCCCGGATGATTCATAAGATACGCTCGACTTCTCCCCCAATCCGCTCATATTATGCAATGTTCCCTCCAAGAGGATGGACCGAGTGAGATTAGAAGGGGTACTCTGCTGAACGGATCGAAAATGGGCGGTGGGGAAAGTCGTTCACGTTTCACCTCCAGTTGTACTTGGGTCGTGACGCCGGATAGTCGGAAACCCTCAGCATCTCGTCTACAGTGTTGAGGGCGCTGGCCATGGCGCGCCGATTGCGGGGCGCGAGACTCGGCAGGTAGACGGAGGCCGCGTGTTGATCGGCGGCGAGATGCCATAAAAGAAAAAAGAGAACCGGGTCACCGTCCAAGTTGAGCTGAATTGATTATTTGCCGCTCAAGGACTATACTCATTTGTAAGAACAGCGAACTGACCAGAGTTGACGCACGTGGTACAGACCTCACGGCCCTTGCCTCGTCTGCTGTTATAACAATGGCAGATATGGTGCGGGCTTTTTCGTCTGCGGCAACAGGCGCTCTGGTTTCCCGCTGTGAGAACAACCCGCCCGAAGGGAGAATATCGTGGGCACAAAGCTATACGTTGGCAACTTGAGCTACCAGACCACAGAGGAGGATCTGCGCGAGCTCTTCGGCGCCGTCGGCGAGGTAAGCTCGGTGGCGGTGATCACGGATCGCGACACCGGCCGTCCGCGAGGGTTCGCGTTTGTCGAAATGGGGAGCGAGCAAGCAGCGCGCGAGGCCATCCAACAACTCAACGGCAAGTCGGTTGACGACCGCGAGATCCAGGTCAATGAGGCGCGCCCGCGCGAAGACCGCGGTTCTCGGGGGTCCGAACGCCGGCGGAGGTACTAACCTCGACACATGTGAATTCGCCCTGAAACGCTCTGCTCCCTCATGAGAGCGGAGCGTTTTCTATTGAGAAGCGGTACAACAGGGAGGCAGGCATGAAAACAGGTATGCTGAAGGAACGGCGCTCCGGCGACACGGTGGAAGTTGGCTACGACACCTTCCGCCGCATGTTCTGGATCAATGGCCGCTGTGCTGAGCGCATGCTCAGCTTAGAGCGCAAAGAGGGCGTCTGGGTATTTGAGCTTTGGCTCGCCGAGACAGAGTCCTATGAGCAGTATCACTTTTCCGTGACGGAGCTTCAGACCCTCGCACGCTCGTGACATTGCTCAACAAGCGGGGCGTTGATGATATGCTTATCCAGCCCTCCTCAGATCATGCCGGGCGTCAAGCGCTGGGAATCTATCCTCGCGAGGCCAGGAGGATCTACAGAGCCCCGACTCATCAATAAGCGCGACGATTTTCAGGTGGACTATGCGCCCTGTGCCAGTATCGAAAGGGCGTTGATCGCCGAGAGTGCTGTGCCGGTGAGCCTTCGGAGGTGCTCGGCACGCGGTGTTACGGAATGAGCCCGGCGAGTTTCGCCTCCAACGCGGCCACCCGCTCGCCCAAACCGTAGAGCTGCAAGCGAATCCCGTCGGGCGTCTCGAAGGTCACCGAACTGTAGGACTGGGCGAGGGCGCGCAGCGTCTCCACTGTGTCGGGGTCCAAGAGGACGGGCACGGCGAAGGTCCGGGCACCGTCCCCGCCCGCGAGATGTGGGAAACGCCTCGGCACCATCCGGCGCCAGGAGCACCAGGTTTGTGCCGGCCCGGTACCGTTCGACATACTTGCCACGCACGCCCCCTTCGAGGAGTTGGCGCAGGTCATTCTCTGGACGAAGGTCGTCCTCCATCTCAGTCGAAGTCTCTTTCTTCATACGCTTCTCTTTCTGCTCGTGTGAGCCTGCGGGCGCTGATGATCCGAATGCGATCGCCTTGCTCTGTGTGGGCCCCGCGGGCCATCTCACCGACCGTGAAGCAACACTTCCCACGATGCGCTTACAAAGCCGAGCCCCACGCGCGGGCATCGCGAATGGGGCTCTCACGACAGCCGCCCTTGAAGTGCTCCGCGACGGGCAGCACCGGGGTGGTCACCTCGTAGCGCTCAGCGCCGTGTCACGCCGCCGCGGCGCGGCCCGTCTCTGCGGACCGGGCGTCGAAATCCACCGGGAGGCAGAGCCCGTGGCTGCGGTGGGTAGCCAGCCACTCGACGTTGGCTTATTCTCGAAGCGCTTGGAAGATCGAATTGCGAAATCGCGCGTTTTGCCCCTCGAGTCGCGGCAGGGAGGGGGCCTGACGGCTAGCGTCAGCCGCCCGCGCCGGAGAGAGCATTGATAAGGGGGGAAAGCCTTCAAAATGCCGTCGATCTTACAGGGCGCCGCGGCGGCGTGGGTCGGCTGCACGCACTTGTTGGACGGCAGCACGGTTAGGGCTGCTTCACGAACACTTGTGGCGTGACGATCTATCCCCCGAAAGGGATGGAGCACCAGCAGATCGGCATCACCGCTGATAATCCAGGTGGCCTTGCCGCTCAGCGCGAGTTCGAGAAACGTGTTGTCTTTGATGTCACGACACTCGGTCACAACGTCTGTAACCTCAATCAAGCTGGTGTCACGGATGAAAGCGGCGAGGAATCACAGCCGCTCGTCTTTCTGCACATAGCGATCAAACTTTGGGCGGCGCAGCACCTCATCGAATTCATCGATCGTTGCCACAGATGCCAGCACGATCCTGTGGGCAAAGGCGCGATCAACCGCCTGACGTGGAACCGACCGCGGCAGCAAGAGCGCGCTCACAAGTACCCCAGTATCGAGGACAGAACGGGGATCACTCGTCACGGAGCAGCCGCTCCAGGATGTCAGCTGTCAGACCGTGTGCCTCGGCTTTGGTGCCGATCTCATCCATAATGTCAGCCAGCGAGCCACTCGGCAGGTCCGCCAGCTCGCGCAGTCGCAAGCGGAGAAGGAGTTGGATTTTCTTTTGGTCTTCGGTGGATGCCTCACGATACACGCGGGCCGTCTCGGCATCGACCGGGATCGGAATAACCGTATCGATCATGGCGCGGTGCTCCTCGCTGGTGTCCCATGCGCTTGTTGGCGTGACAGCATTATAGCACTCACACCGCCGATTGGGTGAGCATCTACCGGTGGCTGCAGTCGGCCTCAACAGAGCGACATCGAGATAGAGAAATGGGTGATGGCTGCCACCCAACGGCCAGGTTCAGCGGTGCTGAGCGGGCCACAGACAATACGCCTGTAACTGAAAACGTCGCCCCGCTCAGCGTCCGCTGGGACGCGTTGTTATACCGTGCTCACCGATGCTGCACAAACGCCTCAACTGTTAAGCCGATATCGGACGCTATCTTCCGTAGCAGAGTTGGCGAAATGTCTCTGCCCTTGTGAAACGGACCCGTTGTGACTCGACCGTCTGGATGCCGGAATTGCTTGTGGGAGCCACGCTGCCGGACTTCAGCGAAGCCGAGCACGTGAAGTATCTTGATGACCTCCTGGGGCTTGAGGACCGGAATCGTGCCCATCCCTACACGACGACGATCTGCTGCGTACCCACGAACTCAGCTTCAAGCTGCGGCTCCTTGTCTTCAAGTAGCATTTCGAGTACCTCCCGAAGGTTCTGCCGCAGCTCGTCGAGGGTCTCCCCTTGCGAATGAGCGCCAGGGAAGCCGGGGACGAAGCCGACGTAAAGGCCCGTATCTTTATCTTTTTCAACGACCGCGGTGAAGGTTCTCATACTCGCTTCCCTCCATTTACGACAGATAGACTGATCTATTTCGGGAACGCCGTTTTGTTTCTCTCCTGGCTCCTGCGCGGTATAACGGCAGCGAGCGAAATCGCCACTGGCTGAGGCGAGTCTACCCCATTGAACTATACTAGACGTGCTCCGCCG
>DOUV01000858.1 GCA_003520455.1 Chloroflexota bacterium
CCCCGCAGGGTGTTCGCCGACGCGGACGGGTGGGGGATCGGTGGGCAGCTGACCACGCCTTGACAGGTGGTTGGGGCAAAAGCTCGACCGCGGATCGTTTCTGCCAGCCAGGTAGCGAGCCCGGCTTGTGCGTGAGTGGCTCCGGGAGGTGGAGGGTGTCTGGTGACGCGGTCAGAATCTTCTCGCGGCCCAAAGCTTGCTTGGTTATGGTCTTGACGGCCTCTGATCTGGTAGCTGAAGCTGAAAAAGGAGGTGGTTGCTATGCCACTCTTTGGACCGAAGTACGATGATGAGCAACTGTGTATGCGTGCAGAGCACGCGCTGGCTGAGGATCCAGTCGTTCCCGCCGTGCGCGTCGGCGTTTCGTGTGAGAATGGCGTCGTGGTCCTGAGCGGGACGGTCAACAGCGAGCGAGAGGAAACGCATGCTGTCGAAGTGGTTCGCCACGCACTCGATGCCGCTCAACTCCAGTATGATCGGGTTGTGGATGAACTCGTCGTCGGCGCCTCGCTGAATGAGCCGGAGGCTCAGGGTGAGGGATGGCCCCAATCCGAGCGCCTGGAGAACTTCGATGAGCACAATTGGAACCCCGAGATGCCTACTCGAATGCCGCCGCACCAATGAGGCAACGCCAGGTAACCCGTTTTCACTCAGATCAGGGCCGTCGCGAACGATCCTTTGAGGGCGGGCGACAGCCGGTCGCCCGCCCCCACGTGAGGATCCCGGGTGTCCATGGAGGTGTAGACTGTCCTTCGTGCTTCTCTGCCTAGAGGTATGTAACTTGCTAAGACCATCTTAGACAAAAGAGGGGCACCACCGCACAAAGGGTGTTGGCAATGGAGCTGGCACCCTTTGTGTTATCGGACAGATGCTGTCACTTTGCCGGCAGGAGATCGAGTCTCAGCCGGGCGCCTGGCACACCCAGGCGCTCGATTTTTTGACGCGCTTAGACCGGGCGAAGCCGAGGGGAACGGCTCGTTCGTTCCTGCTGCAAGCCCGGGGAGTGCCGGCAACGGGTCGATCCGGAGCAGCGCCAGCCGGTGAGTGCCGGCGGTTGGCCTGTCTCGTGTCCTCTCTTGCTCCAACACGGCACGGAGTTTGCTTCCTCTTCTCGAAAAGCCGGCCGGGCAGCAGCGATTGGGAAGAGTCATGAGTCTCTTGAAAAGGATGAAACAGGAAATCCGGGCCATGGTAGCGCATGGGGAATTTGATATACAACTAGAGGCGGACAAGGCGGTCGAGCGCGCGGTGGCCAGAGTGATTCAGCGAGTTGAAAACGAGATTGCTCACACGACAGGGAGTTGTGGTTGCAAAGATTGCGCTCGTTATTGGACGAGGCTGGCCAACGAGTCCCTCGACTGGATAGAAGCGGCCGAGCCCAGCCAGCAGCAACCCGCGCCACGGTATCAAGTGACGCACGAGAATGGTGACTGGACAATCAAGCGGACAGTCACAAGGGGGAGCGCCGGCTCGGGACCTTTCAGGCTAACACCGTTTCAACTCCGGTAGGCATCTAAAGAAACGCGGGGCGGCCGGGCACTGCGGATACTTTTGGGGGTTGGAGGCGCGGTTCTCGCTGTAAGAATCCCGCCCGCATTGGAGTCGTGTGCACGGATCAAGTGCGCGAAGTGCGTCGCACCTCCGCCCCGGCTAGGGCAAACCAAAGCGCCCCGAGAAAGAAAAGAAGCTTCGAATCGTGGGATATTGATCTCTGGCGCTCAAAGCTCAACGCTCATATGGAAGAGGGTGTGTCGCGTGTGCGAGCGCGTCGCGCTCGCACACGCGACACCGATATGAGCGAAGCTCAAACCGGCTGATTGCTGATTGAGCCGTGACTTGAGGCCTGTGGCGCCACCCACTGGCACTCTCACGCGAGGCGTTGAGCTGCAATCTCGCCGGTCAAGACGTCGCCGGGGGCGGGTGGTCGGAGACTTCCGAAGTCTCGAAAGACTTCGGAAGTCTGGCGGTGTGACCGGCGTTCGAGCCGGAATCAGCAATTGAGGCTGTCGCCGGGCATCCGGTGATGGGCTACAATCGCAGAAGAAATTGATTCTGTGGACTCTGTGGCGGGGTGCTGGCGAGGCGGCGGAAGCCGCGCTCGCTGGCTTCGATCGTTTTTCGGAAGCAGAGGTTCCCATGGCTCGCGATCTCAAAAAACGTCAGAAGGCGCTCGAGCGCAAGGCTGCCAGGCGCAAGCAGAAGCAGGCGAAGAGCCGATCGTCGCCTGGGCAGGTCGCTCCGACCTCGCTGCGCAAAGCGGCGGCCTGGCCACTCCACGAAGTGTTGCTCTCGAAGGATTGGCAGACGGAGGGAGCGCTGGTGGAAATCCTGGTCGCCCGCCGCTCCCCGCTCGGACAAATCGCCGCGGGAGCCTACCTGGTTGACCTCGGCTGTCTGGGGGTCAAGAGTGCGTTGGCACGGCTCTTCAGTATCCAGGGCGAGTACGAGACAAGCCTGCGCCGCCAGATCCTGGCGCACCAGTCGATGATGCCGGCCGACCTTCACCTGGTTGCCAAGATCATCGCCGAGGGCCTGGTTTACGCCCGCGAGCTTGGCTTCAATCCCGATCCCGACTTACGCCACGCGCGGGTGCTCCTGGGCGACGCCGACCCGGCGGCCTGCTCCGTCCCCGTCCCGCTCGGTGGCCCGGAGGGTAAGCCCTTCTTTGTGGCGGGTCCGTACGATAATGTGCCCCAGATCATGGCCAGGCTCACCAGGGCCGTGGGGCCAGATGGCTTCCATTACCTGATCCCCATAGGACCGGATTCAGTCGACGAGGAATAACACCAGCACAAGCCGGTCTCGCCGGTGACGCGTCCGCTCCTGACCCCCGCATACATTCCCAGGTCAATGATGGCAGATCACACTTTCTGTAAGAGTGGTAGGTACGTGCCACTTTTACAGAAATATGAAGACGTCTTCCCCAGGTCCGTTGCCGCCTGAAACCTGATCACCTCGCGAGCGAGGCGATTTTGCGCTCTGCGCGTTGAATCGCGGCCGCCCAAAGTCACGCGAATGCGCGGCGATTCACGCACGGAGGAGTCATTCTGCGCACGGCGGTCTCGTCCGATCTGCCCCGGCGACAATCTGTTCGTTGGCAGGCGGTACGTGGTTGTGGTGGGCTACGGCGGCGGGCGGGACGCCCGCGCTCCCAGGGCTACGGCGGGCAGGACGCGGTTGTGGCGTGCCACGCTGGCGGGCGGGACGCCCGCGCTCCCAG
>DOUV01000860.1 GCA_003520455.1 Chloroflexota bacterium
GCCCGGCCGTGGCCGTGGCGCCGGCGCTCCCGGCGATCGTTCTTCAAGGGGTGCACCACGAGTACCAGAGGTGGAACAACTGCGGCCCGGTGACGATCGGGATGCAGCTCAGCTTCTTCGGCCGGACTGAAACCCAGTTCCAGACGGCGCCTTTTCTGAAGCCGGACCCGGATGACAAGAATGTCAGTCCCGATGAGCTCGTCGCCTACGCCCGTTCCATCGGCTTTGAGAGCTTCGCCAGTGTCGGGGGCGACCTCGACCTGCTCAAGAGGCTGGTGAGCAACCAGTTTCCCGTCATCGTCGAGAGCTGGTTCATCCCTGAGCCCAAAGACGAGATGGGCCACTATCTCTTGTTCATCGGCTACGACGATGCCACCGGCGAGTTGATCTTCAACGACTCCTACGAGGGCCCAAACCGGCATGTGAAGGCGGCGGAGTTTGACCGCCTGTGGCAAGTCTTCAATCGCACCTTCGTGCTGAGCTATCCGCCCGAGCGGGCCCCGGTGGCGCAGGCGATTCTGGGCGAGCTCGGCGACTCGCAGGCCATGTACACTCACGCCCTGCACATAGCCCAGGCCGAGGTCGCCGCTGATCAGAACAACCGCTACGCCTGGTTCAACCTCGGCTCTAGCTTTGTTGGTCTGGGCGAGATGGAGAAAGCCGCCGAGGCCTTCGACCAGGCACGAAGCCTGAAGCTCCCCTGGCGCATGCTCTGGTACCAGTTTGGCCCCTTCCAGGCCTACTATGCCGTTGGCCGCTATCAGGACGTGATCGACCTGGCCACGGCCAACCTCCACACGACCGGCGATCTCGAAGAGAGCTTCTACTGGCGCGGCCGGGCGCAGCAGGCCCTGGGCAACCTCGACTCTGCGCGGCGTGATTACCAGCAAGCACTGCGCTACAACAAGAACTTCACCGCAGCCGCGGACGCGCTCGCCGCACTTCAGTGAGAGGGAGCCGGTCGCAAAGAGGAGGTGGCAAAATTGCCCCTGCAGTGCCAACTGCAATGGAAAAGCGGTGAAGAAGCAGTCATGCTACCTGCCACTTGCTCCCTGCTCCGTGTGCGGCGACCGAGGCGATCATTTTGCTAGCAGTGAGCTACCGCGGCCGCGTGGCCCGCGCGGCCGCGATTGTGATGGCCGGCTATGTCGTCAGCAAGGCGGTGGCACTGCTGCGGGATCGGATCATCGCCCAGACCTTTGGGACGGGCGCGTCGCTGGACGCCTACTACGCGGCCTTCAACCTGCCGGATCTCCTCTTTACTCTCATCGCGGGAGGCGCCCTCGCCACCGCGTTTATCCCCGTCCTGGCAGACTACCTGGCGCTCGATGAGGCCGGCCAGGAACGCGCCTGGCAGCTCTCGAGCAATGTGCTCACCGTCATCTTGCTGGCGACCGCTGCATTCGCCGCCGTGGTTGCGCTGGTGGCCGGCCCGCTCATGGCGCACCTCATTGCGCCGGGTTTCACGCCCGAGCAGGCCGCCCTCTCGGCCGCGCTGATGCGCGTGATCCTGATTTCGACCGTTATCTTCAGCGCCAGTGGCACGTTGATGGGAGTTCTCAACGCCCGCCAGCACTTCTTCTCCCCAGCCTTCGCGCCGATGTTCTACAACGTTGGGATCATCGTGGGAGCGCGCGTTTTCGCTCGCCACTTCCCCCCTGACCGGGCCGTCTACGGGCTGGCGTGGGGCGTGGTGTTTGGGGCCGCGCTGCATCTGCTCTCGCACACCCCGGCGCTGATCCACCATCAGGCCCGCCTGCGTCCTCGGCTCGACCTGCGCGATCCCGGCCTGCAGCAGGTGCTCCGGCTGATGGGCCCGCGTGTGCTCGCCTTGGGGGTGATCAAGGTGAATCTGCTGGTGCAGGGCAACCTGGCCTCCCGGCTGGACGAGGGCAGCCTCTCGGCCCTGACCTTCGCGTGGGGACTGATGCAGTTGCCCGAAACGATCTTCGCAACGGCCATTGCAACGGCGGTCTTCCCCACGCTCGCCGAACTGGCGGGCCGGCACGAGCTGGTCGCGCTGCGCCGCACGATGATGGAGATGTTGCGGGCGATCTTGGCCCTGACGATCCCTGCGGCGGTCGGACTGATCGTCCTGGGACGACCGCTGATCGCGCTGATGTTTCAGGGGGGTGCCTTTGGAAGCCGTTCCACCGATGCAGTCTTCTTCGCGCTCGAGTTCTATGCTTTCGGTCTGATCGCCCACAGCCTTCTGGAGGTGGTGGCGCGGACCTTCTATGCCCAGAAGGATACCAGGACGCCACTCTACGTCGCCGCCGGCGCCATGGTGCTGAACGTGGGGTTGGCGGTCACCCTGTTGGGGCCGCTGCGCCACGGGGGCCTGGCGCTGGCCAACTCGTTGGCCGTCGCCGCCGAGGTCCTGGTGGGGCTCTGGCTGCTGCGCGGCCGGCTGCACGGGCTCGAGATGCGCGCGACGCTGCGGACGATAGCGCAGGTTGTCGTCGCGGCGGCCTTCATGGGGGTGGCCGTCTGGGGGTGGACCGCCTGGCAGAGTGACGCCAACGTACTCATCGTCGGTATCGGCGGAGCCGTGATCGGCGCGGCAACCTACGTGGTCGTCGGGCTGGCATTGGGCGTGGAGGAACTCCGGCTGGTGCCGGCCCTCCTCCTGCGCCGCCGTCGCGCTTCCATTCCTGTTGAAGGTTGAAAGGTTGGAGGTTGAAGGTTGAAAGTTGCGTGTGCAAGCTCTTCTTTAACCTGAAACCCCACAACCTGAAACCCACCATGCCTGATCCCGCCTCGATCGCTGATCTGCCCGCCTTGAGCGAACTCCAGCTTCGGCGCAACAATGGGGAGCGCGGGCGGCCCGTTTGGGTCGCGTACAACGGGTTAGTCTACGATGTCAGTGCCAGCTCCCTGTGGCGGGGGGGGATGCATCAAAACCTCCACTACGCCGGGCTCGATCACTCCACCTCGATCAGCAAGGCACCGCACGGTGATTGGGTGTTCGCTCGCTTCCCCATCGTCGGACGGTTCGTCGAGTAAGACGCAGGTGGGCCGCAACGAAACGGCCGCAACAGGGTTATAATTTCTGGCGTCCAATCCGAATTGGCGGTTGGACCTGGCGGCGAGCCGCCAACCTTTTCCCCTCTAGAGGGATCGACCTCAATGAAGATTGCTGTGGACGCCATGGGCTCAGACCGCTATCCGGCTCCCGATGTCGAAGGGGCCCTCCGGGGTGCTCGTGAGTACGGCGTCGCGCTCCTTCTGGTCGGCAAGCCTGACCTCATCGAAACTGAATTGACCCGGCACGATACATCCGGCCTGGCGATCGAGATCGTCCCGGCGTCGCAGGCCATCGAGATGACGGAAGCCCCGGCCAACGCGGTGCGGAGCAAGCCGGACAGTTCCATGGTCGTAGGAATGAAGCTGCTCAAAGAGGGCCGCGCCGATGCTTTTGTCAGTATGGGGAACACGGGGGGGATGCTGGCCGCCGGGATCCTGCACCTGGGGCGAATCAAGGGAATCAAGCGACCGGCCCTCTCGACAGTCTTTCCTGTCATCACCGGGCACACTTTCATTCTGGACATTGGCGCCAATGCTGATGTCAAGCCCGACTACCTGGCCCAATTCGCGTTGATGGGGGCCCTTTATGCCGAGCGGGTCCTGGGTGTCCCCAACCCGCGCGTCGGTCTGGTTTCGAACGGCGAGGAGGAGGTCAAGGGGAGCGAGGTGGTACAGGCGGCGCACCAGCTCATCAAAGCCATGCCGGCGATCAATTTCATCGGCAACGTCGAAGGGCGCGACATCCCACTCGGCACGGCCGACGTCGTCGTCACCGATGGCTTCACCGGTAATGTCATTATCAAACTGGCTGAGGGCCTGGGTAAGATGATGAAGGCCATGATTCGCGAGGAGCTGAAGGCAGATCCACTCTCGATGCTCGGTGGGTTGATGGCCAGGCGAGCCTTTGATCGCATCAGCGAACGCACCAACTATGCGCGCTATGGAGGCGCTCCACTCCTGGGAGTGGATGGAGTTGTCATCGTCGGCCACGGCAGTTCCACTGCCTTCGCCGTCAAGCACGCCGTGCGGGTCGCGCGCACGGCCGCCGAGCAACGAATTGTCGCGGCAATTCGAGCAGGGCTCGAGGCCGCTGTACCGGAGGCAGCAAGCGGTACGTAACAGGTGATGGCCGCTCTTTGCTCCCGTTACGTGTTTCCTCCTCGCGGCCCCACACTGAAGATGGAGTCCGATTTTATGGAAACCATACACCTGTCTCAGATTGTCGTGACCGGCCTGGGGGCCATCACGCCGATCGGCAACACCGTTGCGACCTACTGGCAGTCACTTCTCGCCGGGCGTTCTGGGGTTGGCCCGGTCACAGCCTTCGACGCCTCGCCCTTCCCCACTCAAATTGCGGCGGAAGTGAAGGATTTTGATCCGTCCGAGTACATGGATCGCAAGGAGGCCCGCCGGATGGCGCGCTGCTCGCAACTGGCAGTCGCGGCGACGCACCAGGCGTTGGCCGACGCTGGCCTGAGCGACGGGTTCGCAGATGCCGAACGCGTCGCGGTGCTGTTCGGCACGGCCATCGGCGGTTTCGAACAGGCTTACATCAACATCTTGGCCCTCCAGAGTGGTGGCTGGAAGCGCGTCAATCCCTTTGCGATCCCCGCGATGCTGCCCAATATGCCTGGCCACCATGTCAGCACGCTCTTTGGAACTCACGGCTATATCGGGACCGTGACGACAGCCTGTGCCAGCGGGACGCAGGCTATTGTCGAGGCAGCCCATCTCATCCGGCGCGGGGCAGCGGATGTTGTCATCACGGGTGGCACTGAAGCGTTGATCAACGAGTTGACCTTTGCTGGTTTCTGCGCGATGCGTGGCATGAGCACCCGCAACCATGATCCCGAGCGGGCGGTTCGCCCCTTCGACAGGGATCGGGATGGTTTCCTGATGGGCGAAGGCGCCGGCGTGCTGATCCTGGAGCGTGAAGACCTCGCGCAGGCGCGCGGTGCCAGAATCTACTGCCGCGTACTCGGTGGGGCCGCCTCCAGCGATGCCTTCCACATGGCCCAGCCCGATCCGGAAGGGGCCGGCGCGGTCCGGGCGATGCGCTGGGCGCTGCAAAATGCCGGGAGCCGCCCCGAAGCCATAGACTACATCAATGCGCATGGTCCAGGGACGCCGATTGGGGATGCCATCGAGACCAAAGCGATCAAGCGGCTCTTCGGCGAGCGCGCCTATGAGATCCCGATCAGCAGCACGAAAAGCATGATCGCCCACGGGATGGGCGCGGCGGGCGCGCTTGAGGCGATTGCCTGCGTCAAGACGATCGAGACGCAGACGATCCACCCCACCATCAACTACGAGACTCAGGATCCGGAGTGCGACCTGGACTACGTCCCGGAAGGACCGCTCCGGGCCCGTGTACGCTATACCCTCAGCAACAGTTTTGGCCTGGGTGGCCAGAACGCCTGTCTGGTCCTTGGCTCCGTCAATGGCGCCTCCCACCAGTAACGCCCCATCACGAACGCCATGAGAATTGTCACCAACCAGAAGACCGTCAAGCAAAAGCAGCGAATCGCGATGTGGACCAGTATCGGCGGCCTTGGCCTGCTGGTCGTCGCCTTCGTGCTCTCGCTCCCGGCCGTCACTGCCGGCAATCCGACACTGGCCCTCGTCGCCTGGCCCGTGGCGCTCGTCGGCTTGCTCATCGCCACCGTCGGCACCTACCACGTGAACCGCTGGGTTCGGCCGCCCCGCGCTCACGAGGCGCTGGCCGAGGCCCTCAAAGGGCTCGACAACCGCCACATTCTCTACAATTACCTCGGCCCGGTGCCGCATCTGCTGCTCTCGCCACGTGGGCTCTTTGCGCTGGCCGTCAAGCGCTACGATGGTCCGGCTCGCTACGTGGATGGCAAGTGGGTCGGCAAGTTCAGCTTGCGCCGCCTCTACGGCCAGGGGTTGACGGCTGAGGGACTGGGAAATCCCAATCAAGAGATCGAGGCCCAAACGGCTGCGGTCGAGCGCTGGCTCCGAAAAGAGTTGCCCGACGAGGCCGAGAAAATCCCGGTAGCGTCCGTGGCCGTCTTCATCAACCCTGCCGTCCAACTCGACGCCGGCGACAATCCGGCCCCGATCGCCACCATCAAGACTGTCAAGCGGGCGCTCCAGCGCGATTTCTTCCCCGGCGTCAAGCAGATGCCACGCGATGCCTACAACGCCCTGATGGAAGAACTCGGCGACCAGGCCTCCTGAGCGGCACGCCAGGACTCCAGGACTGTAGATGGCGGGAAACCCCCGGCGGCCGCGATCAACACTCCTCTGCGGGCCACGATCACCCCCCAATTGCTGATCGCGGATCAGCCTGATGCCAATGGTCACGAAACAACCGAATTCCCGAATGTGCTTCGTCTGTGGGCTCCAAAATCCAATCGGATTGAAAATGGCGTTCTACCAGACCCCGGAGGGTGAGTGTCTGACCCGAGTCACGCCCGGCGACGAGTACCAGGGCTACCCCGGCATTCTCCACGGGGGGATCGTCACCGCGATTCTGGATGAGACACTCGGGCGAGCGATCATCGGCACAGTCGACTGTTTCGCCGTCACCGCCAAATTTGAGGTCAAGTTCCACCATCCCGTCCCCACCGGGTATCCACTGATCGCTCGCGGCCGCATCACCCGCCAGCGGACACGGACCTTCGAGGCCAGCGGCGAGTTGATCCTCGAGGATGGCACCGTCGCGGCAAGCGCGTCGGGGATGTACATCCGGCTCCCGGCGGCTGAGATGGAGCGCGCCCGCCGCGAGCTCGGTTTTTGGGCGGTTGTCCCGGATGAAGAGCCGGTGACCTTTGATTGAGGCCCGCACGCCAACAGCAGAGGCGCCGCCCGATGGGCGGCGCCTCTGCTGTTGGCCGTGTAGGGCTTAACAGGCTTCGAGTCGCTCGCGGCTCGCTGGATCACGCAGGCGGTCGAGAGCAAGGTTCTGCAATTGGCGGACCCGCTCGCGGGTCAACCCAAATCGGCGGCCGATCTCGTCGAGGGTCAGGCTTTCCCCGTTCCGGAGCCCAAAGCGCATCTCGAGGATGCGCGCCTCGCGGGGGGGCAGCTCCTCTAACAGCGCCCGAATTATTGCGTGCTGTTGCTTCGACACGATCTGGTGGAGATTGTCGCTCTCCTGATCGGCGATGCTGTCGCGGAGCGTCAACGGCGCGCCCTCGCTGTGGTCATCGTAGGGTTGATCGAGCGAGAGCGGCGGTTGCGAGATGCGCAGCAACAGCTCGACCTCGGTGACGGGCAGTTCGAGCTGTTCGGCCAACTCGCTGCTGGTCGGGTCGCGGTTGAGTCGCTGCTCGAGGACGCGCGAGGTGCGCACCATCCGCCGCCGCCGTTCCTCCTGGCAGACCGGGAGGCGGATGAGCCGCCCCTTCTGGTCCACCGCCCGCCCGACGGCCTGGCGAATCCACCAGGTGGCATACGTCGAGAAACGCGTTCCCCGCCAGGGCTCGAAGCGGTAGATCGCTTCCAACAGGCCGATGAACCCCTCCTGGATGAGATCATCCAGCTCAACCCCCGACGAACGGTACCGGTTGGCCACCGTATAAACCAGGCCCTGGTTGGCCAGCACAATCCGGTCCGCCGCGGCGCGCCCCGCG
>DOUV01000568.1 GCA_003520455.1 Chloroflexota bacterium
AGATGACGAAGCGGGAACGACCTTCTCGCAGTTAGCCGCGGCACTGGCGTTGCTGGCCGGCGCCACGCTTCCGGACGAGGACGCCGCCTTGCTCGACGCCTTGGCGGCACGCTCGCTCTCCCCGACCGATGACCCGGCGCCGGGTACGATGGTCCTGGCCAGCCCGTTCATGCACCACTACGTCTTCGAGGCCCTCCGACGGGGTGGAAGAAGCAAGGACGTCGTCGAGATCATCCGGCGGCGCTGGGGCCGCTGGGTCGAGTCGGGGTATCCGACCACCTGGGAGAACTGGAATGTCGACTTTCCGGACGGCTCCCACTGTCACGCGTTCTCGGCCCACCCGCGGTATCACCTGGCCGAGGTCGCCCGCGAGCAGAGTGGTCTATGAGGTCTCAGGTTCTGTACCGCCAGATCAACAAGGATTACGCTTACTGGACGGAGAAGCGACGAATCGGCCAGGAAAGAGGAGGAAACACCGCTGGCCTGCTGACCTGCCGGGAAGACGGGCAGGTCAAACGCAACATCTTGATCGACGCGGGCCTGGGAACCCTGGAGGGATTAGCCGATTTCTGCGACGATTCGTTCTGGGATCAGCCCCTGGCGGTTTTCATCACCCACGGCCACATCGACCATCATGCAGAGCTCATGGTGCTCTCCGAGATTTACTGTACCCGGCGGGGCAAAAACATCTATGACGTCCGCCCTCCGCTGCCCGTATTTTGTACCCCGGAAACCCAGCGCCATCTCTTCAACGTGCATCGCTGGGGGTACACTGGTGGTCGCACGCTGCGGCACAACGAGCTCACGCCCGGGGTGCCAGTCAGCATCGATATCTTCACAGTCACACCACTGGCCGTGGACCACTTTGAGGGCGCTGTAATCTTCGCCATCGAATTTGGCCGCCAGAAGAGCCACAAAATCGTCATCGGATGGGATCTGAAAACGCTCCCACTCGCGCCCCAGGCGGTTGAACGGTTACGGCGACCGTCCCTGGCCTTGTTGGAGGCCACAACCTGGACCGCAATGGCGGAGGAGACCGGGCACAGCAGCATCGAGGATCTGGTTGTGAGCGGCTTTCTCGACCAGTTGCACCTGCAATTTGATCCGGCCCAGGAGCAGTACGGAGCTCACCTGGTCCACTACAGCGGTTGGGAAGACCCGTGGGGGATGCTGACCGACGTGCAACTGAAGGAGAAATTCGACTGCGCCTTTCCCGCGCTGGCGGGCGTCGTTCGAGTCGCCGAGCGCGGCCACCAGTGGCACTTCCACGGGTAAGTGGTGCATCCAGTCGGTCATGGAAGATTGGCGATCCGCGTGATGGACCAGTTGCCGGTCGTCGACGACGAACAACGGACCACGGACAAGGGACAACGGGCAAGAAGCGCGCAAGGGAGTCGCCCGCTGCCCCGGAACATGATGAAGAGACGGAGGAGTTTTCAAAATGAACTCGCGCGAACGAGTCTGGGCTGCGATCCGGCACGAAGAGGCTGACCGTGTGCCGATCGACGTCGGGGGCACGGGTGTGACCAGCATCAATCTGATCGCGTACGCCAATCTCAGACGTCACCTGGGGGTGACCGAGGGGGCGCCGCGCATCTTTCACACCTGGCTTCACGTCCCTGAGATGGAAGCCGCCATTACCGAGCGGCTCCACGCCGATACCGTCACCCTCCCGCGCTACCGCATGTCGCTGGGAATTCCCAACGTCGAGTTCAAACCCTGGACCTACGATTTTATCGAGGGCATGCAGTTCCAGGTTCCGGTGGACTTTACCCCTGGCCGGAACGAGTCCGGCGACTACATCTGGGTTGAAGACGGGATCACATTGGCCGAGTCTCCCAAGGAAGGAACCCACGGCTTTGGTCTACGCTACCATCCCCTCCATGACGTGACGACGCCTCAGGAGATCGACGACTGGTTTGATACCTACGAGGGCAACTTCCTCGGCCGCATCCGGGTGACCGACGAAGAGTTGGTGTGGGCCCGCGAGTTCGCCAGGCAGCTGCGCGAGACCACCGATAAGGCCATTGTGGCTGACTACTTCGCGACCGTGCTGGAAAACGGCCAGGGGATCATCGGGTGGGATACCATCTACATGCACATGCTCGACCGGCCGGACCTGGTCCACCACTTCTTCGAGCGCCTGGTTCACGAAGTCGTCACCGGCATCAAACGCTACCTGGGCGCCGTCGGCGAGTACCTTGATGTGTTCATGCTGGCCGATGATATCGGTCATCAGCGCGGACCGATGATGAAGCCCGATCTGTATCGCGAGATGGTGCTGCCGGGCCACAAAGCGCTCTTCCAAACCGTCCACGAGAACAGCCGGGCGGCCGTCTTCTTTCACACTGATGGTGCCGTCATGGACTTGCTGCCCGATTTGATCAACGCGGGCATGGATATCTTCAACTCCGTTCAAACCGACTCCGCCAACATGGACCCGATGGAGTTGAAACGGCGTTTCGGCAAGAACATCACGTTCTGGGGCGGCGGTGTAGACACCCACCGCGTTCTGCCTTTGGGCACGCCGGAGCAGGTTCGCGAAGATGTCCGCCGGCGCGTGAAAATCTTCGCGCCAGGCGGTGGTTTCGTCTTCGCCTCGATCCACAACATTTTGGGCGATGTCCCCCCGGAGAATATCCTTGCCGCCTTCGACGCGGCCTATGAGTTTGGACGCTACCCGATTCAAGCCGGCCTCGAAGATCCCGCGGCGCTGGCCGAGCGTCTCAGCGCAATTGACTACTGGGCCAAACCCCTCAAAGCGTTGCAAGCGGGAGCGTGAGTCGGCGAAACCCTGGCGTATCCGCCCGACAGTGGGGAGAGCGGCTGCGAGAACGAAATCACAGCGATGATCATGCGAACCAGCCGGTTGTGGAACAGGAGGCAATAATGTCGGACCGAATCGAAGAGATCCTTGATGCGCTGTACGACAATACGGTGAACGGGCAGGCCAGGCCGGTAGTGCAATTGACGGAAGAAGCCCTCGCTCTCGGGCTCTCTCCCCTCGACATCCTCTTCAGGGCGCTGATCCCGGCCTTGCAGGAGGTCGGGCGCCTCTTTGAGACCGGAGAGTACTTCGTGCCAGAGATGCTCATGTCGGCGCGAGCGATGAAGGGAGCCATGGAGATTCTGAGGCCCCTGATTGCCGAAACCGGTGCCAGGCCCGTTGGAACCTTCGTGATGGGCACCGTCAAAGGAGACATCCACGACATCGGCAAGAATCTCTGCGACATCATGTTGGAAGGAACCGGCTTTCGAGTCATCGACCTGGGCGTGAACGTCCCGCCCGAGAAATTCATCGACGCGATTCGCGAGCACCAACCCCAAGCCGTGGGGATGAGTGCCTTCTTAACCACCACAATGCCCATGTTCAAAACGAACATCGAAGCGATTAAAGCGGCCGGGCTTCGCGACCAGGTGAAGATCCTGGTGGGTGGCGCACCGGTGACCGAGGAGTACGCCGTCGCGTCGGGGGCCGACGGCTACGCCCCGGAGGCGAACGCCGCCGTGCGCAAGACCAAGGAATTGCTGGGCCTGGCGTAACGGCGCAAACTGGCGACGCATGTGAACGTGCTGTCTCACAGGGGTAGGAGTCGATTTTATGCTCGATCAACCCAAATCCAAAGCACGGGTCGGAATATTTGGCATTGGACTGGCCGCATACTGGCCTCAGTTTGAAGGGCTGAAAGAGCGGCTCGAAGGCTACCAGCGAACCATCGAGGGACGATTGGCGCAGATGGGCGCCGAGGTGGTCTCAGCCGGCCTGGTCGATACGGCCCCCGCCGCGCAAGCTGCGGGCGATCTCTTCGCGCGTGAGAACGTCGATCTCATCATCTGTTATGTGGGCACGTACGCTACGTCATCGCAGGTGCTGCCCGCCGTGCAGCGCCGCAAAGCGCCGGTGCTCGTCCTCAATCTCCAACCGGCCCCGGCACTCGACTACCCCAACACCGACACCGGCGAGTGGCTGGCGAACTGCTGTGCCTGCTGTGTCCCTGAGATCTCGAACGCCTTCGCCCGCTGTCGAATTCAGTTCAACGTCGTCTCGGGGCTACTGCTGCCCGCCGAGGGAGCCGCCGGTCGCTACCACGATCGGGCCTGGTCCCAGATCGCGGAGTGGGTGCAGGCCGCCAACGTGATGCGCGCGCTCAACTATGGCCGGATTGGCTTTCTGGGCCACACCTACCCCGGCATGCTCGACATGTACTCCGACTTCACCATGCACTACGGCCAGCTCGGCACGCACGTCGAAGTGTTGGAGATGGACGACCTTCACACCCGAGTCGCGGCCGTGACCGGCGACGAGATCGACGCCAGGATCGACGAGATCCGGCGGGTCTTTGACATCGCAGAGCCGGGTCACGACAAAATCTCGCTACCCGTTACCGAGGAGGGGCTGCGGTGGTCGGCGCAGGTCGCGGCCGGCCTGGACCGTCTGGTGAGGGATTTCGACCTCGACGGCCTGACTTACTACTACCGTGGGCTGGGCGGCAACACGAACGAGGAATTGGGGGCCAGCCTGATCGTTGGCACCTCGTTGCTCACGGCGCGGGGGATTCCGGCCTCGGGCGAGGGCGACTTGAAGACCTGTATGGCGATGTTCATCATGGATCGCCTGGGCGCGGGCGGTTCGTACACCGAATTCTACGCCATGGATTTCAACGACGACTTCATCTTGATGGGACACGACGGCCCCGGCCACGTGGCCATCAGCGATCGCAAGCCGGTGTTGCGTGGCCTCGGGCTCTACCACGGCAAGCACGGGTACGGTATCTCGGTCGAGTTCAATGTCAAGACCGGACCGATTACGATCCTCGGCATGACCCAGACCGCCGAGGGTCACCTGAAAATGCTGGCCGCACAGGGCGAATCCCTGCCGGGCCCGACGCTGCGGATCGGCAACACCAATTCGCGGCTCAAATTTGCCCTCGACCCGGCCGAGTTCATGAATCGCTGGTCGGAGCAAGGTCCCACCCATCACTGCGCGCTCGGCGTCGGCCACCAGGCGAGCAAGATCGAGAAGGTCGCGCGTTTGTTGGGGCTCGAACTGGCTGTCATATCGCGGTGATATTCGCACGATGCCGCACGGAGGAAACACGATGAAGCGGGTCGGATTTATCCTCAAGGTCAAAGAGGACAAGATCGAAGAGTACAGACGGCATCACCAGCAGGTGTGGCCCGAAATGCTCGACGCCCTGCGGCGAACGGGGTGGCGCAATTACTCGCTGTTCATGCGGGACGACGGGCTCCTCTTTGGCTATTTCGAGACCCCGGAGAGCCTACAAACGGCCCTCGACAGCATGGCTCGGGAAGAAGTCAACACCAGGTGGCAAGAATTCATGGCCCCCTACTTTGAAGACCTGGGGGGCGCCCATCCCGATGAGACGATGATCGAACTGGAAGAAGTCTTCCACCTGGACTGATCGCGCGGCAATCGGAACCGGGGTTGTCGGTTGCCAGGCACACTGCGCCCCAGTCTGGAGCAGACAAAAGAACGGCCCCGCCGAAATCGCCGGAGCCGTGTCCTGTGACGCCCGAGTGCCGCAATCTCCCGCCGACCGCTCAAGGATTACGGTACGTCTTCCGGCCCGCGATCGACGTGGCGGCGATAGAAGTTGAGAATGGCTTGCTGGTCAAACGTCTCGAGCGGGAGCTGGACGTCCCAGGCCACTGCCATGAACTCGGGCTCCATCTTCTCGTACGGGGCGACAACGAGTTTGACGTTGTTCCACTTACTCTTTGGGGTCGCGTTATAGAGATCCTGGAGTTGCTTGACGCGCTCGGAGCAGTTCCCCTCCGGACACTTGTAGAGCAGGACAACCCCGCCGTGCTCGAGGTTGTGGACCCATTGACCTTCGGGAACCTGCTCCTCGTGGACACCCCAGGACGCGACGATGGGATAGTGCGTACCGGAGGCCGGCGGGTTGTTGCGGTAGACGATCGGGGTTCCCGGATCAACGTGGGCGCTCCCCTCGTCGGGGAGATGCCGCTCGCCGGCGACCGCACCCGTGGGGCGCAGCGCCCACCAACCGAGCAACGCCAGGACGATCAGACCGGCTGCGCCAAGGCCTACCCACATCCAGTTCACTCGGGGTAGCCGCGATTGAATGCTCGAGCGTGCCCGGGGTGTGGCAGCCGTAGATCGGCGGACAACTTTTCTGGTCACAAATGCCTCCAGCGATAATGCTATCAATGTGCGCCCGACGCTCCGGGCTGCTCGAATCAAGTGTGTAAGGAAAAGGTAATCAAAAGCGCTGAGGCGTGCAAACAGGCGTGGTGCGCTCCGCCCTGGACGTCCAACCGCTCAGCCCGACAGGTGCGTCGCACCTCTTCCCTGGATGGCCAGAACTCTTGAGGCAATCGGGCCAGTCGTGTTATCTTTGCGCTCGCTGTCTCCTCCCATCCACCAATCAGGATCACCACTCCCACATGAACCGTTCGCGCAAACTGGCCTACAGCCTGGGCAACCTGGCGGCTTCGCTCACCTACAACGCCTTCTTTACCTACGTCAATTTCTTCTACGTAGACACTCTCAAGCTGCCGGCGGGCCTATTTGCCCTGGGCTTCACCCTCTACACGCTCTGGAACGCCATCAACGACCCGCTGGCGGGTGCCCTCTCCGACCGCACGCGCACGCGCTGGGGCCGGCGGGTCCCCTACATCGCACTCGGCAGCCTCCCGCTGGCCGTCTTCTTCGCCCTGGTCTGGTTGGCGCCGTTTCGAGGCAACGATCCGCGGCTATTTGCATACTTCCTGCTGATCATCTTTCTATATGACGGCTTCTACACCTTCGTGATGCTCAACCTGGTGGCTCTCTTCCCGGAGATGTACCCCTCCCTGGACGAGCGCGCCGAGGTGAGCGGGTATCGCCAGGTATTTGGACTCGTGGGGCTCGTGCTGGGAATCGCCTTACCGCCGATCCTCTATGGAAGCTTCGGCTGGGAAGCGATGGCACTAATCTTCGGCGTGGTAAGCGCCGCCTGCCTGTACGTCTCGCTGTGGGGCTCGCGCGAGCGCCCGGCGTTCCAACAGGACGAACCGCTGCGCTTGAAAGCAGCCCTGCTCGGCACCCTGGCGAACCGTTCCTTTGACAGTTTCGTCGCCTCCTACATGCTGGTACAGTACGCTTTCTCCTTGATCATGGCGGCGATCCCCTTCTACGCCAAATATGTCCTCCGCCTCCCGGAGCAGAACACCTCGTTCCTGTTGCTGGCGACGATCCTGGTCGCCTTCCCGATGCTCTACGTCTGGGGCCGCGCGGCGATCCGGTGGGGGACTCGGACGGCGATGCTGGGCTCCATGGGCGTCCTGGCCGCCGCACTGCTGCCGTTTCTGGTCGTGAGAGACTTCCGCACTGCCCTCCTGGCAACGTCAGCGGTGGGGCTGGGCCTCGGCGGCCTGATTCTCCTCACCGACGTGCTCCTGGCCGACATTGTTGACGAGGACGAGCTCAAAACAGGAGTCCGGCGCGAGGGGATGTACTTTGGAATGAGCGGCTTCTTGGGCCGGCTCTCCGGTGTCCTGCAAACCCAAACCATTAATGGAATCTTGCTGTACACCGGTTACAACGCCCGCCTGGCGGTGGATGCGCAGCCGCCCGCCGTGCTCGACGGGTTGCGGGCTCTGGTGAGTCTGATCCCCATGGTGGCGCTCGGCCTCGGCACGGTGGCGTTGCTGTTCTATCCGCTCCACGGGAGCCGTCTTGCCCGAGTGAAAGCAGAGATGGCAGCGGTCCACGCACGAAAGGGCGCGCGCCCCGTGTAGGAAGAAGCGGCTGGCGGTTCAACTTGCACAGAGCAGGACTCTCGAAGCATAATACATGAACGCGCTTCATGACTAGGGTCGTGGCGCTGAAGCTCCCCTGACCGGACGGCGAATCATGAGAAAATTCGGTAGAACACCGGCACGAAACCAGGAGGTGAACGATGAATGCCCCAGATAGCAGCTTGCTCACAGTCGGCAATCGGGTCCCGGATCTCTCTCTGCCCACACTGGATGGTGGCAGTGTGAACTTGCTGGACTTCCATGGACGGAAGTGGATCCTCTTCATGTGGGCCTCATGGTGAGCGTGCCGGCATCAACTGCCGGTCTGGCAGGAGTTTTACACCCGGCACCAGGCGCGCGGCCTCGAAATGCTGGCGGTAGCAATCGATATGCAGGGCGCCGAGAAGGCGCGCCCTTATGTCGAGCAGGCGCAGGCTACCTACCCGAATGCCGTAGATCCGGAGAACCGCCTGAGTGCGATCTTCGGCTTCAAAGCGGTACCCAACGTGATCTTTGTGGATGAGGCGGGCATTCTCCGCTACACAAAATTCGGCGGGTTTGACATCCGCAAGCCGGAGTTCCGGGAACTGGCCGAGCGCTTTGCCGCAAGCCCGGATCTCGCGGAGCTTGAGCGGCAGGCTGAACGAGCGAACGGTCTCGCAAGCGCGGCGGCATTGGATCACTTCCGGAGAGGACTGGCGCTCTACCGGCAGGGAGAGGTCCAGGCAGCGCTGGCCGAGTGGCGCCAGGGCGTCGCGCTGGAGCCCGATCACTGGATTATTCGCAAGCAAGTATGGGCCATCGAGCACCCGGAGCGCTTTTATCAGGGCGCGGTGGACTTTGCCTGGCAGAAGGAGCAGATCTCTCACAATCGGTGAGGACGAGACGATACTGACGGGCACGGCTGGTTTCAGACGGCTGCGCCCGCGGCGTAGGCCGGCAACTGTGCCCGTCGCCCGCCTGAACGAAGTCGGAAACCGCTTCGCCTGGCTGCACAGTCTCCCAACCGTCGCTCGGCCGCAGGCCGGCGCGCAGCTTCGACGTGCTGCGACCGGCCTGCGGTGTCCGTTCCGGGGATCCTCTTTCGCTTCTCCAGCGCTACCACCTGCCTCTGACAATAGATCGGATTACCAGAGCGAACTTTCGGGCTGCGTCAGAACCGTGGCATAGACCAGCAGCAGCGGGAGTTGCGCCCCAGTGTTTGCCTCGGGCCCGGCGTCAGGGCCGAACCTACCTCCAGGGAGAGTGCCTGGACCAGGATCACCGCCCGCGATCCTCCCGCGCTTCATGCCCAGCGCAACGCGACCCATCCGGCCGCACGGCCGACTGCCTACTCGGACTGATGACGTGGCATCCATCTTGCTTTTCCCCCCGCAGACGAGCCCCGTCGAC
The DNA here is from genome assembly GCA_003520455.1 of Chloroflexota bacterium. Next base: position 9,157 of record DOUV01000568.1, read on the forward strand.
GGGAGTTGAGCCATAGTCGTACTCCTCACCTCGCTACCCAGGTGCCAGTGCCCTCTACCTGCCTGGACAGTGTTGCTTTCGCACGACACCGATCGCCTGGCGTAAACCAGATGCTGTCGCAAATAGGCCGGGCAATGACGAGACTCGGAAATGAGGGATCGCGGTTCACGGATGTCGCTTTCGACCTGAGCGCTGGCCTCGATCTCCACTCCCTCACCTCCTGGGAGAGAGTGGGGAGGTACGGTGGACGCGCCCGATTCTGGGCTATAGTGGGAGATCAACATGGCAGCATCAATCCAGCCTGAGAAGGCCAATACGCCCCCAAACGGGACGAACAACGTCGTCGTCTGGGCGAAGGGGTTGACCAAACAGTTCGGTGACGAGATCGCCGTGAAGCAGGTCACGTTCGAGGTCCCGCGCGGCAAGATCTTCGGTTTCATCGGCCCGAGTGGCTCTGGTAAAACGACCACGATTCGCTTGCTGACAGGCATCTACGAACCAACGGCCGGCTCCGCCAAAGTCCTCGGCCATCACCCGATGGCGTTCACTCAGAGCACGCGTGAACGGATCGGATACATGCCCCAACTCTTCGTGCTCTACCCCGAACTCACGGTCTGGGAGAACCTCAACTTCGCTGCGTCCGTCTACGGCTTGGGGTTGCGGCGGGGGAAGCGACTCCAGCGGTTGCTCGACTTTGTCGAATTAAGCGAGCACAGGCACAAATTGGCGCGCAACATTTCGGCCGGCATGCAGCGCCGCTTGAGCCTCGCCGCCACGCTGGTTCACAACCCGGAGCTGATCTTCCTCGACGAGCCGACTGCCGGAATCGACCCCGTGTTACGGCGCAAGTTCTGGGATCACTTCAAAGAGTTGCAGGACGAGGGGCGTACGCTCTTTGTCACCACTCAATACGTTGGTGAGGCCGCCTACTGCGACCTGGTCGGGGTGATGGCTGAGGGGCGCCTGCTCATGGTGGATACACCTGAGGGCCTGCGCCGCCGCGCCTTCGGGGGCGACGTCGTGGACTTGCGGACGACCGAGAGGCTGAACTACAGCGACCTGCGCCGTCTCCGCGGCCTGCCCTTCGTCCAGGGAAGCGTGATCCGCACGAACGAGACAGGTGTGCGCGTCGTTGTGGACGATGCCAGTACAGCTATGCCGGCGCTACTCGATTGGTTCAAAGAGCGCAATGCCGCCGTCGAATCTATCGAGGAATACCTGCCCCCCTTCGACGACGTCTTCGTCAAGTTGATAGAAGAGGAGGAACCGGCCCGTGGCTAGGTTTTTCCGCTTCTTCATTCGTGCGTCGGCCTTCTTGCGGAAAGAGATCTTCGAGGTCCTACGACAGCCACGCCTGGTGCTCTCCCTGGTGCTCGGCCCGTTCTTAATCCTGTTTCTCTTCGGCATCGGCTACCGCAACCAGGCCCGGCCTCTGCGCACCCTCTTCGTTGCGGAAAAAGGGAGCCCCATTGCCAGGCAGATTCAGGACTATGCGACGACCCTTGGCCCGCAGTTGATCTTTATGGGTGTGACTGATACTCAAGATGCGGCCATCCAAAGGCTTCGTCGCGGCGAGGTCGACCTGGTCGCGGTGGCGCCAACCAACGCGTACGAGACAATTCGCAACAACCAACAGGCGGTGTTCACTCTTTACCACAACGAGATTGACCCCTTCCAGGCGGAGTACGTCAAGTACTTCGGGCAAATCTATGTGAACGAAGTCAACCGCCGCGTCTTGCGCACCATCACCCAAGAAGGACAAAGCCAGGCCTCGACCGTCCAGGACGACCTGGAAGCGGCGCGAGCGAGCGCTGCGGACCTTCGCCAGGCCCTCGAGCGTGGCGATGCGGCTGCCGCCCACCAACACCAGCGCGCATTGAGCCGTGACCTGAGTGCGGTGGAACTCGCCGTCGGTGCCAGTTTGGGCCTTCTCACCAATGTTCAGCAAACGCTCGGCTCGGACAACGGCAATGAAGCCAGCCAGGTCCGCGCCAGCCTCACGGACGTACGCCAGAACACCAATTCGCTCAATGAGATCGACACGAACCGTGTGAACTACAGACCCGAGATCGAGCGGGTCGCGAAGATCGAGGGGGATCTCGCAACACTGGAATCGAAGCTGAAGGAGTTTCAGCGCATCGATCCAACTGTCTTGGTCAGCCCATTTCGAAGCGAGCCGAAAAGCGTCGCGCCCGTCGCACCGAGAATCTCCGACTACTTCGCGCCGGCCGTGATCGTGCTCCTGTTGCAACACCTGGGCGTCACCCTCGCGGCGCTCTCGTTCGTACGCGAGCGCCAACTCGGCACTATCGAACTCTTCCGGGTCTCGCCCATCTCGTCGGTCGAGACGCTGCTGGGGAAGTACGCAAGTTACCTCCTCTTTGCCGGCCTCCTGGCCGCCATCCTGACGGCGCTCCTGATCTTCGGCCTGCGAGTGCCGATGCTGGGGCTGTGGACGGGCTATACGTTAGTCATCATAGCCCTCCTTTTCACCTCCCTGAGTTTCGGCTTCGTCATCTCACTGATGGCACAAACGGACAACCAGGCTGTCCAATACTCAATGATCATGCTGCTCACGGCGGTCTTCTTCAGCGGCTTCTTCTTGAGCCTGGACACCCTCTGGGCACCGGTGCGGGTGATCTCCTGGGCGCTGCCGGCCACCTACGGCATTCTCTTGCTCCAGAACATCATGCTGCGCGGCTACCTCGCCAACCCGAACCTGCTCTTCAGCCTCACCGCGATTGGGGTCGTGCTCTTCTTCATGGCTTTGTTGCTGCTCCAGCGACAGATGGCGCGTAGTTAGGAAGAATCATGAGTGCCAGCACCGCCCCCTGGAATGAGCCCAACGATGAGACGCGCGAGGCCGCGGAACCGATCAAGCAGGAGCTGGAAACGGCGCTGGCCGATATTGACACGCCCGAGAAAGCCGAAGCGCTGGTAGAGCGCCTCACTGCGGACGCTGGGGAGCAACCAGCCGTCGTAGTGGGTGCGCACGCACCTCAGGCCCCTGAGGCACCCCCTGCCGAGCAAGCCGCGCTCGCCGCAGAGACGGTGAAGCAGGCCGCCGAGGCAGAACAAGGCGATGAGGTCGGCGAGGCCGCGAACGCCATCGAGGCGGCGGCCGCCGAGGCGGTGGCACTTGAAGGCCCGGCCTACGAGGCCCTGGCTGAGGCGGTACAAGATGTCACCAGCCCGGCTCTGGAGGGAGCCCCCGAAAAGCTTGAGCGCCCGCGGCGCTACCTGCGCGACGCGATCATGCAGCGCATGTCGCCCTTCCAGAAATACGACACCGCGCTATTCCTCGCTATCAACAATGATCTGCCCCGCACGGCGGCCCTCAACACCTTCTTCCACCAGATTTCTTTCTGGTTCAACGGGGGCTGGGCCTGGCTGATTGGCGTGGCGCTGTTGTGGCCTGTTTGTCCGGCCGAAGCAGCGAACCTCCTCAAGCGAATCTCTGTACCGATCTGGGTCGCAACGCTCACAGTCGAGGGTCCGGTCAAGAAGTACTTCCGGCGCCGGCGCCCCTTCATCAATATCGTGCGGGCCATCGTCGTCGGGAAGAAGCCGGGCAATTGGTCGTTCCCCTCCGGTCACAGTGCCGCTGCCTTCTCGGGGGCCTGGATGATGAGCCGCTACCTCCCCCGCTGGCGAACTCTCTGGTACACCCTCGCCCTCCTCGTCGGCTTCTCGCGCATCTACCTTGGCGCTCATTACCCCGGCGACGTCTTCTCCGGATCGTTCCTCGGCCTCGTCCTGGCAGAGGGGACCCGGCGTTTGATGCGGCGCCTGGAGCGCTGATCCCGTGGCCCCGTCTCTGGCACGTCGATTGCTAAATAGAGAACGGGGCCAGGGACATTGGCCCCGACTGATGAGGTCCCGCATCGGGGATCCACAGACCACAACAGGAGGGAACACCAATGGACGACGTAACAGGAGCAAACGACGTAACGCCGATGGATGACTCCGTGACGGTGATCGGCATCTTCGATACGCCGGAGGCTGCTCGCAGTGCGGTGGACCGGCTGCGCGACCGCAACCTCGACATCCGCGACGTCTCGGTGGTGGAGCGCGATCTGCGCCGCTACAACCCAGAGTACGACTACACCAACGCCGAGTTCGAGTACCAGGAATACTCTCCCGAGGAGTTCGGCGATGAGACCATGGGTGGCCTGGTAATTGGTGGCCTGGCCGGTGGTACGCTCGGCGCACTGGCGGGTCTCGGGGCACTGGTCATTCCCGGCATCGGGCCGATCGTCGCGGCTGGTCCCCTGGTCGGCGCGTTAGTCGGTGGTGCCGCCGGGGCGACGACCGGTGCACTGATTGGGGCGCTGATCGAGGCCTTCGAAGTTCCGGAAGAGCACGCGCGGACCTACGGCGAACAGATCCGCCAGGGCAAGACCATGGTTGCCGTGCGTGTGGACCCGGCGCAGGCCTACATCGTCCGGGACGTTTTCCGTGATGCGGGCGCCGAGCGCTTCGATTTCGAGAACCAGTACCGGTACACCTACGAAAACTACGACCGCTGGCCGCAAAACGTCCGTGAGGAGGAGCGCGAGCCGTACGTGTGGGTGCGCTAAGCCGACCGGAGGAATCCAATCACCCCACGGGGGAGTCAGAAGTGACTCCCCCAATTTTGTTTCCTACGGGGATCTGACCGTCCCCCGGCATCAGTCGAGGTCGCGCGGTGTAATCCAATTGAGAATCAGGCCGGCGATCACGCCGATCGTGAGGACCCCCATGGTTCCGAGAGTCGCAGCGATTACTCTGCCGCCGAATGTGACCGGAGTGATATCGCCGTAGCCAATAGAAGCAGCAGTGATAACGGACCAGTAGAGTCCATCAGCGTAGGAGAGATACTGGTGGGACTCGGGGGGCAGGTCCACGTTAGCTGCCTTCTCGATGGCGACCTCGATTTCCCCATTCTCGTAATGAACAAAGAGGAGCGGGAAGACAATCAGAATGAGAATGGCCTGCACGATCAGATAGCTGTAAAGGATCCGGCGCTTCCGCTGCACTCGGCGCCTTTCGTAGAGGTAGAGCCGGTTGCGCAGGCGGAGCAGCTCCGCGTCCATCATCGTCGGTGGAATGGGGGCACGCTGGAGCAACTCGAGCATCTTCTCGTACTCGCCCGCCTGCTCGAAGTGCCGGAGGGCATAACGCAGTAGCTCCGGCACGTAAGAGGCCGCCTGGTTCGCGGTTCCCTCGTCGTGAGAATGAAAGCCGTAGAGCGCCTCGGCGATTGTGATGACCTCGTCGGCTGTCTCCCACTGAATCCCAGAAAAGTCAGAGACCTTGATACACTCGGCAAGAAAGCGACGAAACCCTCCATTATCTGCAATTGCCGGTGCTTCCCCGAGTCCGCGCAAGAATGCTTGCCGGACTTGTTGTGCAGCACGCGCATTGTCATGAGCGGCCACGACCTCGTGAAGATCAATCAATTCGTACAGGATTGCCTCCCGCTCTGCGGCCGAGAGTGGGCCGCGCATCTGAGCCACCAGCCTGGTTAGCCGCTCAGCCGTCGACTCTGCCCGATTCATTGGCATACCTCCTTCACTTCCGCGTCCCTAAAGCAAGAAGCACGCCGGGTCGCAGTCCCAACTGCCTTGAGATACTCGTAACAATGCAGGGAGATTTCTGCCCCGATCCTATCTTTCCACGCTTCTTCACCTTTCATTCAACCCAGAGTGATGCCTTGCCACACTGCTTCTCCGGACGGCAGCCCAAGCAGGCCAATCTCTCACAGAGAAAATCGAGCCGAATTCAGTCGAATCCGCCCTTGACAATGGCCAGCAAGCACTGTATGATCACTATTATTTGGTATTTCAAACTCAGTTTTGTATACAGAACAGAACAGTGAATATGGGCAAGCGAGATTACACGGTACCGGCCATTGAGAAGGCGCTCGATGTTCTCTTCTTCCTCAAGGACCACGACCACCAGCAAAGTACCCTGACCGAGATCGCGAGTGGTTTGGGTCTGAACAAAAGTAGCTGCTTCGCCATCTTGCGGACCCTGCAGGCCAGGAACCTCGTCGCCTTCGACGAAGACACCAAGAAATACAGCCTGGGACTCGCCCACCTCGAGCTCGCGAGCGCCGTGTCGGCCCAAGTCAATCACATCGCCATTGCCAAGCCCTTCATCGAGCGGCTGGCTCAAGAAACTCACATCACGTGCTTCTTGGCGCAGCGCATCTCTGCGAATACTGTGATGGTCGTTGAGAAAGCCGAGTTTCGTGAGATGATCCACGTCTCGTTTCCGATCGGCCGGCGGATGCCGATTACGGGAGGTGCAACGGGGAAGGTATTTCTGGCCTTCATGAGTGAGGCGGAACGTGAGGCGCTGCTAGCCGACATGGGGCTGGTCCAGTACACGCCCAACACCATCGTGGACTGGGACAGATTTGCGGGCGAGCTGGCAGTGATACAGACGCGGGGATATGCCATCAACCTGGAAGAGTACACCAGCGGGCTGAACGGCCTGGCGGCTCCCGTATTTGATGAACACGGGAAGATCCTCATGACCATCTCAGCTGTCAGCTTCTCGTCAGTTCTTAACACCGAGAATATCCATTCCATCGGAGAACAGATCTGGAGTGCGGCCCGCAAGGTGACCCGGACCCTCGGTGGGAAATTCCCGTTGACGCTCCGAGCGACTGAGGAAGCTGAGCCAGCCCGTACCGCGCCTGTGACGCTATAGTGCCCAAACCGTTGATACCTTGAGTACCGCCACCCTGGCAAAAAGGAGAAGTCAATGCCCGCGCATAATGGTTTCGATGGCGACCACATCGAAATCGAAACGGACGTCGTGATCATTGGAGGTGGGCTTGCCGGATGCTTTGCCGCAATCAAAGCCCGGAACGCAGGAGCAGATGTCGTTCTTTTTGATAAAGCAGCGATCAAACGCAGCGGGAATGCCTCCTATGGCGACGACCATGTTCCGATCATCGCCTTCCCGGGGCTCACGATCGACCCGGAAGAGTTAGCCGAACGTGCCCTGAAAGGTATGGACGGCCTCGTCGACCCCCAACTCTCCTACATCCTCGCTGAAGAGGGCATCCATCGAGCTTTAGATCTCAACGAGTATGGTGTACCGGTTTTCTACGAGGGGAATAAATTTCTCTTCGTCCCCAGCCGCTACGAGCTCGGTCTGGATAAGGGAGCCAAATGGTCCATGATCTTCCTCAAAGGCGGGGGAGAGATGAAGGAATGCCTTGCCCACCAGGTACGTCTGCGCGGGGTAAAGGTCATTGAACATACCATTGGAAACAGTGTGCTGACGCACGAGAATCGGGTCGTCGGTGCCACTGGCGTCAACATTCGCACAGGCGAATTCATCGTCTGCAAAGCAAAGGCCGTCGTCCTCTGCACCGGCTCTGCCAACCGACTCTACTGGTCGCCAGAGGGCCTCATGGCCAACTACTACTGTCCCACCAACTGCGGCGACGGGCATGCAATCGCTTATCGAGCCGGGGCGCGGCTCACAGGTATGGAGTTCATTCAGGCTCAAACCCACACAACAGACCACCCGGCCGGCCCCCGGCCGCACGGCTTCTTCACGGTGTTGGTCAACGCCGAGGGCGAAAATATCCAGCGCAAGTGGGAACATTTAACCAACCAACTCGACGCAATTACCATGGCAGCATACGACGAGTACGGCGCCGGCCGGGTTCCCTACTGGAACACCGATACCATGAGCCCCCACGCACGGGACATGTGGGCCTACGGTCTCGCAAACGAGCATCCCATCGGTCTGAAATACACGGATCCCAAACGCGTCACCAAACGGCAAGAAGCACGCACGCGGATCTTTGGTCTCTATCGCAGCGTGAGTGGCCCCATCGTCGACGCCCACATGCACACCAGCTTGCGCGGCCTCTTCGGGGCCGGTGACACGATCAACAGCTCCCGTATGGGAGGCAACACGAATGCCTTCGTGACCGGCGCACGGGCAGGGCATTTTGCAGCGGTATACGCGCGCACAGCCGACAAACCGGTGATCGATCAAGAACAAGTCAAAGCCGAGAAGGCTCGGGTCTACGCCTACGATGGTCGAGAACGAGGAATCAAGCCTATCGAGTTAGAGGAGACCGTACGCCGGATCATCTACCACTATGTAGGCATCCGCAAGAGCGAGCCGCAACTCCGGCGCGGGCTCGAGGTACTCCACGACGTTACAGAAACTTTCGGCCCCCAGGTTGCGGTGACCAACCCTCACGAGCTCATGCGCTACCTGGAACTCCAAAACATCATCCAGGTGGCTGAAATTCTCTTCGAAGCATCGCTCTTCCGCGAAGAATCTCGGATCATTCCTTCACACTGGCGCATCGATTTCCCCAATCAGGACGACGAAAATTGGAAGTTGGCGGTTATTGCACAACAGGCAGATGATAGACTGCTGCTCACAGCTGAACATCCGGACAGGTGGATGAGGAGAGTTTAGCCATGGAAGGCACCAGTTTGAAAGGTGTCGTCACAGATGGTTCCATCACTATTGACTACGACACCTGTGTCAACTGCAAAATCTGCTACAACTTGTGTCCGCTCGACGTCTTTGCTTGGAACGACGAAACCGCACTACCAATCATCGCCTATCCCGATGAATGTTTCCACTGCGGCGTCTGCGAGATCGACTGTCCTGTCTGGTGCATAGATATTCAGCCACCCGTTCACGCACGCCTGGTTTCAGTTGGCGTCGTCCCGCTCTAGCTGCGGTACTTCCAGCCTCAACTCCAAGCCTCAATCGCAGGAGAGAAACCAGACTTGCATTTTCCACCAGGCAGATGGCTGAGGAGAAAAGATGACCGAACAACATATCTGCGAGTACTGCGGTAAAGAATTCGAGGGAAAGGGTAAAGTCGCCGCCCCGAAAGGGAAGGACGAGCGGCACTACTTTTGCCAATGGGTCTGTTATATCCTGTGGCGTTACAATATCGACGTTGACCTTGACTTCATCCATGACCCGTCGGTAGGCGTCCTTGTCGAGTGGCCGTATGGAAGAATCCGATCTGAATGGGAGCAAGACATAGAAGAACAGGTCTAACACACCAACCAAACTGCCACTCGCACCTGTACCATCTCGTGACCGGCATTTATAGAGCCGCTTGATTACCAGCTTTCGCGCGATTATCGCCACCAACGTGAACAACCGCGTGTAACAGCCATCCTGTCGGTATCGTTGCGCCACGTCGCGCTTGATCAGCTGAGATATCCTGGCATCCTCCAGGAATTGACCGAGCTGATTTCAGTTCCGCTTCTATCGTAGAAAGCGCAGAGCACTCGCAAATCACTCGACCGGCGTTGCGGCCCACCCCCAAGGTGTTACCCCTCGCTTCTCTGACCGGCGAACACCGCGGCGGTCCCGAGCCTCACGCCAAAAAACCAAGAGGCGTACAAACAATGAAACTCCTTAAAGCCAGATGGCTGATTGACAGCATAGGACGCGCCCCCATTGATGATGGGCGAGTGCTCATCGTCGATGGCCGGATCGCAGCGGTTGGCCGAGCCGACACCGTGTCTGCATCGCCCGGAGCTGAGGTGATCGATCTGGGCGAGGCGACCCTCCTCCCCGGTCTGATCGACGTCCACGGCCACCTCTCTCTCGACATGAGCCGGGGTGACGTCGAAGCTCAGTTGCAAGAGCCAACACCCGAGCGCCTTATCCGGGGCGTGCAGATCCTGCGGCGCAACCTGAAGGCTGGTATCACGACCATGCGGCTATGTGGAGAGAGCCGTAACTTCATCGATATCGCCTGCAAGCGAGCCGTCACGAACGGGCGCCTCCCTGGCCCTCGGCTGCTCGCCAGCGGAAATGCCATCACGTCCTCTCATGGCCACGGGCTCGGCCCTGCGGCCGACGGCGTTGACGAAGTGCGTAATGCCGTACGGCGGAACATCCAGGCGGGCGCTGATCTGATCAAGATCATGGTAACCGGAGGGCTCAGCGGCAAGCACGAAAGCCCGTTCTCCTACAGCTATAGCTTTGAGGAAATCGCTGCCGCCGTCGAGGAGGCACATCGCGCCGGCAAACGAGTAGCGGCCCATGCTCATGGCGGGACAGGACTCCGCTACTGTTTGGAGGCAGGGGTTGACACCATTGAGCATGGTGCCTACATGAGCGAAGACGACATCGCCTTAGCACTCGAGAAAAAGGCCTGGGTCGTGGGTACCTTTGGGGTCGTCTTCCATCCCGACGGCCTCGAGCGAGCCTTCGCGCACGTCCCATCCATTGTCGAGAAGGTACGGCAGGCACGGAGTGAGATAGGCCACAACTTCAAAAAGGTTGTCGACGCAGGTGTCCGATACACACTTGGCAGCGACAGTATGCAGGGGCACCTGGCCTTTGAGCTCGAGTGCCTGGTGACCTTCGGCGTGAGCCCATTCGAGGCGATTATCGCCGCGACAAAACGGGCAGCGGAAGCCTGTGGCCTGGAAGCCCACATCGGTACGCTCGAGCCTGGCAAATGGGCAGACATTATTGGGGTCCCAGGCAACCCGCTGGACGATATCACCGCACTCCGCCGCGTGAATTTGGTCATCAAGGCAGGCACACGCTACGACCAAATGTCGTTTCCATGATCGAGTTCACCGGCCAAGGCAAGCGGGGATCCACTTCGGGATGGTCTACAGCCGGTGCATGGGGCACCTGGCTATCGCCAACCAAAGGAGAAGAGAGTTAATGGCTCGCCGGGGACTTATCTTCATAGTCGGAATGGCGTTGGCCCTGATGGCGCTTGCCGCCTGTGGGCCGACACCAACCCCAGCCACCGTGGAAAAAGTCGTGACCCAGATCGTCCAGCAGAAGGTCGAGGTCACCACGGTCGTCGAGAAGAAGGTTGAGGTACCCAAAGAAGTGGTGGTTGTCGTCACTCCCACCGCGGGCGGTGTACGGCAGGGCGGGACCCTGGTCGTCCCCTTCACCGCCGACGTCAACTTCAACGCTATCCTGGCCAGCGGTCCCAACGACTCCTATATTCAGGCGACGTTGTTCAACGGCCTGGTACGCTACGATAAGGAGACCTGGGAACCATCGCCTGACCTGGCCGAAAGCTGGGAGGTCTCCGATGATGACTTGACCTGGACCTTCCACCTGCGGAAAGACGTCAAGTGGCACGACGGACAACCCTTCACAGCAGAAGACGTAAAGTTCACGTATGACAAAGGTGTCTTCGACAAGGATGTGAATAGCCGCATCCGATCACCCTACCCCGATCTCAAAGAGGTCAGGGTTGTCGACGACAACACCGTTCAGTTCATACTCAAACAGCCCTTCGCCTCATTCATCACCCAACTCGGGAGCTATCAGTTCATTGTCCCCAAGCATATTCTTGAGGGCAAAGACATGAACACCTACGACGAGTTCAACAAGCGCAATCCTATCGGTACCGGCCCCTACAAGATTAAAGAGGTCGTACCGGGCGATCACTATACGGTCGTCGCCAACGATGATTACGTTCTCGGCCGGCCGAACATCGACACCATCGTCTTCAAGATCGTCCCAGATCCCAACGTCCGCGTGGCCCAGCTCCGGACTGGCGAGGTCGACCTTAACATTGTGGTCCCCCCCAATCTACCGGCGCTGGCCAACGACCCCAACCTGCGGTTCGACTATTTGGACAAACTGCAGTTCTATGCCATCTACCTCAACAACGCGAACTCGCCGTTCGACGACAAAAATGTGCGTCTGGCTATGAACTACGGCATCGACCGCGAGGCAATCAACCAGGCGATATCCGGCGGGACCTGGGTCGTTGCGACTGGCCCCATTCATCCCGGCATCGCCTGGGCCTACAATTCCGACCTTTCGCCTTTTCCCTACGATCCTGACAAGGCCAAAGCACTCTTGGAGGAATCGGGGTGGAAAGATACGAATGGAGATGGCATCCTCGACAAGGACGGGAAACCTCTCACATTCAGCATCCTGGCGGACAACGACCCGGTGCGAAATCAGATCGCAACCATCGCGCAGCAGTACTACAAACAGTTAGGGATGGACGCCAAACTGGAGGTGATGGAGTGGGGCACGCTGGTGCGGGAGCACTACTTCACCAATGACTACCAGGCCATGTCCATCTACCAGGTATACCCGCCCGATCCCGATCAGAGCGCCATGTTCTTGAGTACCTCTTCCGGCAACCGTTGGAACTATAAGGATGCCGAAGTAGACCAACTCCTGACTGAAGGGCGCCAGACCTCGAACCGGGAGAAACGACAGGAGCTCTACAAGCGCTTCCAAGAAATTGTGGGCTTCGACGATCCGGCAATGGTGCTGATTTTCTATCCGAAAGAGATCAGAGCCTACAACCAGGCACTCAAGGGTATGCCTCTGCAGCTAGACTATCTCACGTCCTGGCGCTACGTAAACGAGTGGTGGCTCGACCGCTGATCAGGCGAAGGTGCTGGCCGCCCGAGCTGGCTGGCTCGGGCAGCCACGATTGGAGAGTAGCAAACCGATGATCGCTATCACGAGCCGACGGCTCATCGACGGAACAGGCCGCGCCCCCCTCGAGCCAGGGGTACTCTTGATAGAAGATGAATATATTACTGCAGTCGGCACACCCCCCGAGGTCCCGATCCCAGATGAAGCACAGGTCATCGACGTGGGTGGTCAGACGCTGCTGCCTGGCCTGATCGACATGCATGCCCACATCTCGTTGCCGCCACAACTGCGTGAGCCCGATGCCGTCCGCGCCTTCTGGATTACGGCCAACCTGCGGCGCTACCTCAAATCGGGCTGCACGACGATTCGCGTGGTGGGCGAGTTCAACTTCGTCGATATCGAGTGCCGCCGCGCGGTGGATGCGGGCGTTATCGCTGGGCCACGATTGCTTGTGGCCGGCAATCCGCTCCACTCGGGCCATGGCCTGCCACTGCCGGTCAACGGGGTCGATGCCACTCGCAAAGCCGTGCGCCAGAACCTCAAAGCCGGCGCCGACCTGACCAAGATGTTTGTCACCGCCTCGATGCTGGCACGCAACGAGGCCCCCACTGCCTGCCACTATTCGAAGGCCGAGATTGAGGTGGCCGTCGAAGAGACCCATCGCGCGGGCAAGCGCGTGGCCGCCCACGCCCACGGTGGGATCGGGTTGCAGTACTGCCTGGAGGCAGGGGTCGATACTATCGAACACGGCGTCTTCATGGAGGACCAAGACATCGAACTTTTCTTGAAGCGAGGCGCCTGGCTGGTCGCGACGAACTCTGTTCTCTACCACCCGGAAGGATTCGAGCGGACGCGCTTTTCCGATCCTGAGCTCAAGGAGCGTATCCTCGAGGCCCGCGAGACGACAGCCGAGCGATTCCACCGCGCGTACCAGGCCGGGATCAAACACACCGTCGGCACAGACAATATGATTGGCCACCTCGCCTATGAGGCAAAGTTGCTCGTCGATTTTGGTGTCGACCCTCTCCAGGCGGTGGCGGCGGCGACCGGCCAGGCGGCTGAGGCGTGTGGGGTCGCGGACCGCTGGGGCACGCTCAAGCCGGGCATGTACGCCGACACTATCTCCGTCGACGGGAATCCGCTGGAAGACATCACCGCACTCTACAACGTAGGACTCATTATGAAAGGTGGACAGCGGTATGACACCATCTCTGAGTTGTGATTTCGGCAAGAAACAGTGAGTTTCACCTATTGCAGACCGGCGCGCATCTTCGGTTCTTCCGGAGTTGCGCGATGGGGGTAGGTTGGTCCGCCGGCCACAAACCGGGAATCGCGTCTTTCACAACGTGACTCGCTACCGCGCTTCGCCAGTGGTGGTCGGCGGACCTTGAAGACTGGCGGCTCCAAACACATTGGGGGTCCTGACTGAGGATAGAGCATGACAGCCGCAGCACAGCGCAAGATCCTGTGGCAGGAGATGCGACGGCCGGAACTGGAAGAGATGGTCCGCCGGAAGGCCGTCGTGGCCGTGCCCTTTGGGGCCATCGAGCAACATGGCCCGCACCTCCCTGTAGATACAGACTCCAACCAGGCCTGGGAGATTTGCGTGCGCGCAGCCCAGGCGGTCGACGAGCCCCCGGTCATCGTAGCGCCGATGGTGTGGTCAGGGTTCTCACCACACCACCTGCGCCTGGCCGGCGCCCTCTCGCTGCGCCTGGAGACGTTTATCGCGCTGGTCACCGACCTCTGTACGAGCATCGACCGCCACGGTTTCCGCAAGATCGTGCTCGTCAACGCGCACGGTGGCAATAGCTTCCCACTCACGGCGGCCGCCATGAAACTCATGGAAGAATACGACCTGTATGTGGCCGTGATCACCTACTGGCGGCTCATCACCAACGCGCTACGCGAGGGTGGCGAGAGCGGCCTGGGTGGCATGGCGCATGCCGGCGAGATGGAAACATCGCTCCAACTCTACCTCCGCCCGGAGTTGGTAAACACCGGTTTCATGCCGCCGGAGTACAAGCAGGTCGCCACTCGCTACTTCGCGTCGGACATGCGCGCCCCGGGCAAAGCCTTCTACATGGATGACTTCGCTGTAGATACGACCCACGGCGTCGTCGGCGATCCCAGCTATGCGACCGCTGAAAAGGGTGCCCGTTTTCTCAACGAGGCGGTCGCCGAGCTGGCCGCTTTCATTCGCGAGTTCGCTGCAGCGCCGGACAAAGGACGTGGCACACCGGTCCGGGTTCGACCAGCGGGCCACACCGGGTAGCTGACGCCGGGTGAGACTGAGGGCTACCGCAGCGCCTCGCCAGGGCGGACTTGCCGCAGCCGGAGGTCGGCAACCCAAGGTCGAGTTCAGGGTATGCCCGGCACCACCTCAGTCTGAGAAATGAGATGACAGAGGGATTCGTGGAATCCATCGCTCACAGCTCGAGCAGCCAGTCGCCGGAGTAGGCATTCATGAGCAGGTACATCCTGGAGCGAGTCGTCCATGCCGTCATCGTCCTCGTGATCATCAGCATCGTGATCTTCACACTCATCCACCTGGCACCAGGTGGGCCGGCCGCGCTGACTGATCCCAACTTAACCCCGGAAGATACAGCCAGGATCCGCCACAACTTGGGGCTCGACCAACCAATCCCGATCCAGTATCTCAGATGGATGACCCGCACGATTCAAGGCGATCTCGGTCGCTCTTTCCTCGATGGCCAGCCAGTGATTCAGCTCATCTTGAGCCGCCTGCCAGCGACGTTGCTGCTCTCGCTTACAGCCCTGCTGCTAGCGCTGATCGGCGGTATTCCCTCGGGAATCATTTCGGCCCTGAAGCCCTACTCAATAATCGATAACCTTGTCAGCGTCGTGGCTTTCACCAGCGTTTCGATTCCAAGTTTCTGGTTCGGCATCGTGCTCATCCTCATCTTCTCTGTGAAGCTCCGTCTCTTACCTTCCGCAGGGATGTATACGGTCGGACACGATTTCTCCCTCCTGGATCGGCTCGCACATCTGGCCATGCCTGCTCTGGTTCTCGCCCTGTTTCTCATGGCCATGCTGATCCGCTACACCCGAACGAGCATGCGCGAAGTGTTAAGCGAGCCGTACATCACGACCGCCCGCGCGAAAGGTCTCCCGGAGCGGATCGTCATCTATCGCCACGCCTTCCGCACAGCCTTACTCCCAGTCGTAACGCTGGTCGGGCTGCTCGTGCCGTCGTTGATCGGAGGGTCTGCCATCGTGGAGACGATCTTTGCCTGGCCAGGCATGGGCCGGCTCGCCGTAGATGCAGCCCTCAGCCGCAACTACCCGGTCGTCATGGGCATCACCGTTCTGGTGTCAGTGGTGGTCGTCCTCACTAACCTGATCGTGGATCTGCTCTACAGCTACCTTGATCCACGTGTCAAGCTAAGTTAGGAGGAAACCGTGAACCTGCCTTTCTGGCGCCATGTCCTGCGGATTAGCTGGCGCAACAAACCCTTTCTTCCCTGTCTCCTCTTTCTACTAATGCTGTTCACGGCCACCCTCCTGGCGCCCCAGATGACCCACTATCGCCCCGACCAGATTGACCTGAGCGCTCAGTTCGCGCCTGCGAGTTGGACCCACCTGCTCGGCGCCGACGAAAACGGCCGCGACGTGCTGACCCGGTTGATCTTCGGCGCCCGGGCGTCGCTGCTGGTCGGACTGGTGTCGGCGGCGATCTCGGCGGGGATCGGCGTCCTTTTCGGCATCACGGCGGGGTACTTCGGCCGTTATGTGGACGCACTCATCATGCGAGTCACTGACGGGTTTATGTCGATCCCGCTCTTCTTTCTCTTGTTGACGATCCTCACGCTCTTCGGAAGTAACCTGACCAACGTCGTCATTGTGATCGGACTCACCAGTTGGATGCGCGTCGCCCGGATGGTGCGCAGCGAGGTACTGAAGCAACGCGCGATGGACTATGTCCTCGCCGCCCGGGCCATCGGCGCAAAAGATCAGGGCATCCTCTGGCGGCACATCCTCCCCCACACTCTCCCGGTCACCGCAGTCGCCACGACGTTGAATATCGCCTTCGCGATCCTCACCGAGTCGGCACTCAGTTTTCTGGGGCTCGGGGTCCAACCTCCGACCCCAAGTTGGGGAAACATGCTCGCCAGCAGCCAGACGTACCTGTGGACTGCCCCGCAGCTCGCCATCTACCCTGGGCTATTGATCCTGCTCACGGTCCTCAGCTTCAACGCCCTGGGGGACGGGGTCCTGGATCTCATGGACCCGAGAACGCGGTGGGTTCCGCAGTCAGAGACGCCAACCAAAGTTGGACGGCAGGCGGAACCGGCGACGCGTCAAGAAGTCGCGACGGAGACACCCTAAGCGAAGACCGCTATGCCCAAACAACGCCACCTGCACATGGTCACAGCCGCTGTACTGCTTCTCATCTTCGTCATCAGCCTTGACGCTCGGGCGGTCGACACCGCCATGCCAACCGTCGTCTCTCAGCTAGGGGAACTCTCATTGTTCAGTTGGGTGTTCGCAGCTTTCACAATCACGTCCACAACCACGGTTCCTCTCTTCGGCCGTCTGTCGGACATGTACGGTCGCAAGCCGTTCGTGCTGGTCGGTATTGGCTTTTTCTTGTCAGGCTCCCTGTTATGCGGGCAGGCCCAGAGCATGCAGCAACTCGTTCTGTTTCGAGGGTTCCAGGGCATCGGCGCGGGTGCCCTCAAACCGCTGACACTGACTGTCCTGGCCGATATCTTTCCCCTCGAGCAGCGCGCCCGACTCCAGACCTTTGTCAGCGGAGCCTTCGGCGCCGGTCCGGTCCTCGCACCGCTCGTCGCCGGGTTCCTCGTGCTTCACGTTGACTGGCATTGGATCTTCTACTTGATTGTCCCCCCCTGTCTGCTTGCCGGACTGTTGCTCTACTGGTCCATGGACGAACAGTGGGAGCCCGAGAGCGCTCTCTCGATTGACTATGGCGGGGCCTTCCTACTCACCGCAGCCATCGTGCTGGGGTTGCTGGGCCTCCTCCAAACGGGCAAGACGCACGGCTGGGCCGGGCCCCAGCTCCTCGGCTTGTTCGGCGGTAGTGGGCTGCTCCTGACCGGCTTTCTCGTGATGGAACGCCGGACGCCGCAGCCACTCGTCCCGCTCGATATTTTTCGCAACCGCATTGTCGCGGCCGCCAGCATCAGTGGTTTTTTCACCTCCATGGCCATCTGGAGCACGACAGCATTTGTCCCGCTGTTTATCCAGGGCGTCCTCGGGCACTCAGCCATTACTGCGGGTGCCAGCGTGGCGCCGCTCACACTCATCTGGGTGGTGAGCAGTAGTATCGGCGGGTTTGTCCTGTTGAAGCGGGGCTACCGGGTGACCGCCGGCCTGGCGTTGGCGATGGTGATCACCGGAGGCTATCTCCTCACCCAGCTCGGTATCACCAGCAGCTATCAGCAGGCGATTCTGGCTGTAAGCCTGGTCGGGTTTGGTGGCATGGCTCTCCTGGCCTTCCTGCTGTCGCTCCAGAATGCAGTTGGCCTCCGGCAACGTGGCATCATCACCGGAGCAAGCGAATTCAGCCGTGGGTTGGGCGGCGCGATCGGCGTCAGCCTGACGGGGAGCCTCTTGAACAGGCAACTGAACGGGCGTGTACTTGCACTCCTCCCGGCCGCTGCCAGCAAAACAGATCCGGCCAACATCGCCCGTCTGGCTTCGCCGCAGGCCCTCTTGGATCCCGCCGTGCGGGCTGGTCTGCCCGAGCCGACCCTGCACGCACTGCAACTCGCGCTCTCAGGCGCGCTAACCGCTGCTTTTCTGGTCCCCTTCATCGCAGCGGTATGCGCGCTCGTGTCCAGCTTGTGGCTCCCCGGTGGTCGCGCCGCAGATCACGTCGTCCTCGCGCAGGAGCCAGTCGCATGAAGCACCTGCAGAACCGCACGAACCGCGAGCGGGTACGAGGCGAGAAAGCAACAAAAGAAGACGCTGGGAACAGCCTGAATGACCAGGTCGTCCGCCGAAAGCTCGGGTGTGAGGCGTGATGCGTGGTTATTTCCTCACGGATCACGCCTCACACAGCGCGACGAGCGCCGGCGGCACACGGTAGTCCAGGTTGAGCGAGAACAGAAGCAGAAGGAGAATCAATGAGTGCGGTGAAGATGACGGCCGGACGGACCATTGCCGAAGCTCTGTTGGCCGAGGGGGTACGCCACCTGTTCGGTATCACCGGCGATGGCAACCTGGAGTTCGTGAACGCGATCTACGACAGCGACCTGCGCTTCGTCCTCGCCCGTCACGAGCAAGGCGCCGCCTATATGGCGTACGGCTATGCCCGTACACGCAAGGGGCTGGGCGCCTGCCTCAGCATGTACGGCCCGGGCGCGACGAACTTACTGAGCGGAGTGGCGGCGGCCCACAAGGGCCTGACCCCGCTCATCGCTTTGACTGGGAAGCATGCACTCGCGCTTCAACCGCGCGGTGGGCATCAACAGTTGGATGAGGTCAGCATCTTCCGCCCGGTCACGAAGTGGAGCGTGATGGTCACCCAGGCCGAGCAGGTTCCCGAGATCATGCGGAAAGCCTGCCGGATCGCCCTCAGCGAACCGATGGGGCCGGTGCACATCAGTCTACCGGTCGACCTGGTGGAAACGAAGATCGAGGCCCGCGCCTGGCGGCCCGAGCAGTATCGCGCCCAGCGCGAGGCGCGCATCGACGCCGAAGCGGTACGCGTGACGGCGCAGACATTGAGCGACGCCCGGGCACCGGTGATCATTGCCGGGCGCGAGGTTCTCTGGAGCAACGCCACGCCGCACCTCATTCGCCTCGCGGAACGGTTGGGGCTACCGGTCACCACCACCGGTGGGGCCATCGATGCCTTCCCGAACGTTCACCCGCTCGGACTCGGTCCGTTTGGCGCCTGGGCGGGCTGGGACCCAGCCAACGAGGTGGTGAAAAACGCCGACTGGCTGCTTGCTGTCGGTGTGCGCTTCGACTTCGATCTGGGGAGCGTGCGCGCTCCCTACGGCATTATCCCGCGCCAGGCCCGCATGATCCAGGTCAATCGCCTGCCCGATACCATCGGCGCGATCTACCCGGTCGAGTTGGGAATGGCCGGGAGCATCACTGGCTTCTTGGAGGATCTCCTTGCCGAGGCCGACCGGCTCGATCTTCCCCAGCGCAATCCGAATCTGGCGGCTCTCAAAGCCGCCTGGGCCGCCAAGCGCGCCGCCCGGGCCGATTCTGACGCCCGCCCGATCAAGCCGGAGTACGCCATCACTGTGATTCGAGACGCCATGGCGGAGGACAGCGTCTTTCTAGCGGACGTCGGAAATGTCATGAGCCGGACCCGCTCGTACTACGACACAGCCCGGCCCGACAGCTTCTCCTTCGTCGAAGCCTTCGGAGCCCTCGGCAGCGTCTTCCCCACGGCGCTCGGGGTCCAGGTCGCTGCCCCCGAGCGCCAGGTGGTCTGCCTGTGCGGCGATGGAGCCTTCCCCATGAATCTGGCCGAACTGGAGACGAGCGTACGCGAGCGGTTGCCCGTCAAGGTTTTCATCTGCAATGATTCTGGGTTTGGGAGTGTGTGGACGCGGCAGAAACGGGCCTACGCAGGGCGCTTCCTGGGTGTCGAGCTGCTAGGTCCCAATTTCGCCAACGTCGCGCGCGAGTTTGGCGCCTTTGGCGAGCGGGTGGATGATCCCCACGAGCTGGCTGGCGCGGTGCGCCGCGCTCTCGCCTACAGCGGACCGGCCGTAGTGGACATACTGACTGCGCGCGAATAAGACGAGGGGCCAATCGGGGTGACCCCAATACGTGCGGAGCCCGTACCTCCATCGACGGACGCGTGAATTGTGATGGCACCGCGAGTGGAGCGACTGTGCAGCCATCGTGTCCGAACGGTGGCGAGGCGCCACGGCTCCGCGGGCACGCAAGAAGCCCCAGACGCCTCATCGCCCGAACGATGCGTGGCAAAAATAGCGGGAAGAGTCAGACCAATAACGAGGGAAGCATTGATGTTAAAGACTGTGACGGTACTGACACCGGTGGCCGTACAACCACTGGCTCGAGGCGAGCTAGCAGCTCGTATTGCCGATTTAACCGGCCTCCGGGTCGGTCTGCTGGACAATGGCAAGCCCAACGTGGCGCTTCTGCTGGATCGGATCGAGGCGGGGCTGAGAGAACGCTTCGCCCTGGGACATGTGATCTATCGTCGCAAGATCCACGGCGAACGGCCCGAGGGCTACATCGACGAACTGGCGACTCACTGTGATCTGGTCGTGAATGGGGTGGCCGATTGAGGAGGATGCACATCGTGGAGTCTCCACGATAGCATCGCCCTCGAGCGCCGGGGTATCCCGGTGGCAACAATCTGCACGGATGCCTTCGCTGGCCTGGCCCGCGATGAGGCGGCCGCGGGGGGGCTTCCCGATTTGCCCCTCGTGGTCATCCCGCATCCGTTGGGCGGCCTAACCGCGGCCGAGGTTCATTCGAAAGCGGAGGAGGCCCTCACCCAGGTGGTGCAGGTGCTGACGGGAGTGCCGAGGAAGCCGGCACCGACGGTGGCGCCGGACGCTGGGCTGCCGGACGGCGCTGCCTTCTGCGACGACGAGGCGTGTCGCTACGAGCCGAGGCCGACGGGCGAATCGCTGACGGTAGAGGATTCCCTGGATGGCGTCGAAGAGATCAACCGCCGCTTTTCCACCGCCGGTTGGACCGATGGCCTGCCCATCGCGCTCCCCACCGACTCCCGGGTGCGCGCGGCGCTGGGCTTCCTGGCCTTGGACGCCGATCGAATCATCGGGCTCATCCCACCCCAACGGACGCCGGCGACCGCGGAGAAAATCGTGGTGAACGCCCTGATGGCGGGGTGCCGGACCGAGTATCTGCCGGTAGTGCTGGCCGCAGTCCAGGCGATGCTGGACCCGCGGTTCGATCTGGGTGGTGTACAGGCGACGACCGGTCCCCATGCACCGCTGGTGGTGGTCAACGGTCCGCTGGCACGTGAGCTGGCCATCAACGCCGGCCATGGAGCCTTCGGCCCGGGCTGGCAGGGCAACGCCACGATCGGACGAGCCATTCGGCTCATTCTGTTGAATCTCGGTGGTGCCGCCCCGGGAAGCACAGACAAAAGCACCCAGGGCCACCCGAGCAAGTACACCTACTGCATCGCGGAGAACGAGGCCGCTAATCCCTGGACGCCGCTCCACGTCGAGCGAGGCTTTGCGCCGGAGACCAGCACGGTGACCGTGGTCGCCTGCCACAGCCCGGTCAACATCCATGACACTGTGAGCCAGACGGCCGCCGGCATCTTGACCACGGCGGCCGATACTATGGCGACCATCGGCGGGAGCAAGCTCTACCGCACTCTGGGCGAAGCATTCCTGCTACTTGGTCCGGAGCATGCGGCCATCATCGCGCGGGACGGCTGGACCAAGGACGATGTGCGCCAGTTCATCTTCGAGCATGCCCGCCGGCCCGTAGCCCACCTCAAGCGCGGTGGGATGTATGGCCCTGAGACTGCCTGGCCCCGCTGGCTAGACCACGACGACCAGGCGCTGGTCCCGCTGGTCGAGCGCCCGTCAGACATCGGGGTACTCGTAGTGGGAGGTGCCGGGCGTCACTCATCGCATCTGATTACCTGGAGCGCGTCGCGTTCCATCACTACAGCAATCGAAGTTCCATCGCATCAAGCGAAGGGAGAAGCCGGCGGATGAGTGACTCAGATCGACAGATGGAACCGAGCCCGACTCGAACCTTGAGCGAATTCGTTGCGGCATCAAGCTATGATTCCTTGCCCGAAGCGGTGCGGCAGCGTGCCAAAATACTCATCCTCGACCTGCTGGGCTGTATGATCGGTGGGGTGCGGATTGCGCCCGGTGAAGCGGTCCTCGGGTTGGTTACGCGCCTGGGCTGCAGCGGTCCGGCCACCCTTTGGGCGAGCGGCCAGCGCGTACCGGCACTGCATGCTGCCTACGCGAATGGATACCTGGCGAACGTGTTGGACTTCGACGACACGGATCTCGGCCATCCGGGGACAGTTATCGTACCGCCGGCCCTTGCTGTCGCCGAGCAAGCGGGCGCCTCCGGAGCCGCCTTGATCAACGCCGTCGTGCTGGGCTACGAGGGGTATGTCCGTCTGACGGCGGCGCTCCGGGCCAGCACGGAGCGCAATAAGGAGTTCGGCGGTACGAGCAGCACCCAACTGCTAGGAATTT
>DOUV01000878.1 GCA_003520455.1 Chloroflexota bacterium
ATGCCCCAGCAGCGCGCGACGGCCTCGGGCGTATACCCTCCCCCGCCGCAGATCAGCAGGCGGCCGCCGGTGAACTCGGCGGCCAGCCCGAGCAGCCGTTCGGCGATCCCCGCATAGGCCTGGGTGGTCAGTCGCAGGCTCACCAGGCGGTCGGCAAAGTGGGCATCGGCGCCGAGTTGGACAATGATGAAATCCGGGCCGTAGGCCCGCACCACCGGCAGGATCAACTCGTCGAGCGCGCGCAGATAGACGGCGGTGCCGGTGCGGCGCGGGAGCGGCACGTTGAGGCAGTATCCCTGGCCCGGGCCCCACCCTGTCTCGTTGAGGCTCCCGGTGCCTGGGTAGAAGCGGCCGTCGTACTGGTGAAGTGAAACCGTCAGGATTGGCTCCTCGTAGAGAAGAACCTGGGTGCCGTCGCCGTGGTGGCCGTCAAAGTCCAGGATCAGCGGGCGGCGCACCCCTCGAGCCTGCATCAGCCAGCGGGTGGCAATCACCAGGTCGTTGAAGACGCAGAAGCCGCTCGTCCGCTCACTCTGGGCATGGTGAAGACCACCGCCCGGGTTGAAGGCCACGCCGGCGTCGCCGTCGGCCACCAACCGCGCGCCGAGCAGGGTGCCGCCGACGGCAATGGCGGCGCGCCGGAAGATGCCGCGGTAGGCAGGGGTATCCCCGTGATCCAGGAAGCCCTCGGCGCGCAGGTCCATCCGGCGCACCCAGTCGATGTACGCCTGGCTGTGAACCAGTTGGAGGAACTTATCGGCGGCGGGCGACTGGCGGAAGACCCGCATCGGAAGTTCGAGCGCCTGGGCCACCTCCAGGGTCGCCCGGTAGCGCTCCCAACTGCGCGCGAGACGGTGATGGGCCAGACCGCGCCCGCCGTAGCGTTCGTGGTAGATGAAGGCCAGGGTGGTCATGGCGAGAAGTGTAGCCGGCCGGGGATCGAACGGCAAAAGTCAGTCGTCGCACGCCCGGAAGGGCTGCTCTAGCCCAGCGCCACCACCCCAAGCATCATGGCGCTCGCCGCCACAATACGCCGCCCGGCAGAGCCCTCCTCAAGGAGTCGCGCTCCCATGAATGTGCCAATCAGAATGCTGATCTCACGCGCCGGGGCCACATGGCTCACCGGCGTAAAGACCATGGCAGTGAGTACGAGAATATACGAGAGCGGGCTGAGGCAGGCCACCCCAAGCGTCTCGAGCCGGTGGCTGCGCCACTCCAGACGCACTTCGTCCCAGCGGCGAAGGACAAACGGGGTCAGGAGAACGGTGCGGATCACGTTGGAGCCGTAGTCGTACAGGAGTGGGGGGATCAGCAGCGCGCTGACGGCGTGTTTATCCCAGAGTGTGTAGGTGGCGATAATGGTGCCGGTGAGGAGGCCGTACCCGGTGGCTCCCCGAACTTTCGGGCCCCTGAGCACAAGCCGGTCAGCGGTCAAGGCAAAGACGCCAATCCCCACGAGCCCCGCACCTGCCAGAGCCAGCGGCGAGGGGTGCTCGCCGAGAAAGAGGACCGCCGCCGTCGTGGCGAGCAAGGGGCCGGTGCCACGCGCGAGGGGGTAAACCAGCGAGAGGTCGCCCACACGGTACCCACGCTGAAGCGCGAGGAAATAGACGACGTGCATGCTGGCGCTCCCCCCGACGAACAGCAGTTCAAATCCGCTGAGGCGCGGCTGCTGCCGGATCATGACCGCCGCGGCGAGCGGCGTGTAGATGGCTGCCGTGAGTCCGAAGAAAAGCCAGGTGAAGGGAACCCCACCGCCCACCCGCTTGGCGAGGAGATTCCAGGTCGCATGGATGAAGGCCGATGTGAGGATCAGGGTGAGTGCCAAGCCGGTCATTGAACCACTCGATCGAATTCCACAACGCAGACCAGCTTCTACCGCCGTCGCAACAGCCGGCGCAGGAGCGTGAGTTTCCCCAGCTGGACGCGGTAGAGCTTCCCGGTGATGCCGTCGGTCTCGGACGAGGCCATCCGCACCGCCAGGGCAGCGCCCTCCTCAATGGGTGAGCCGAAGGTGGCGAGGACCCAATCCATCCGTGCCAGGCTCGCGCGGGCCTCCTCCGTGAGAGCCTCGGGCTGCTCGGTCAGCACCGTGCGAACCATGCCAGGATTCAGAGCCAGGATTGAAAGTCTCGTGCCCTTGTACTCCTCAGCCACAATTTGAGTAAAACGCAGCACTCCGGCCTTGGAACTGCCGTAAGCCGAGAGAAAGGTGGGGAGCCGGGCCCCCTCCCAGGCCCCCGCCCCGACCAGGTTGATGATCTTGCCCTGGTTGCGGGGCAACATCTGCCGCAGCGCCACGTACGTGCCGTGGAAGGTGCCGACCAGGTTGGTCTCGATAACCTGGCGCCAGCGGTCCGGGGGAATGTCGGCGGTAGCGGCGTAGGGCCCGCTGATCCCGGCGTTGTTGACCCAGATGTCAATCTGGCCAAAGCGGGCGACCGCTTGCGCGCCCAAGGCCTCGACATCCGCGTAGCGAGTCACATCCGCAGCCCATCCAAGGACCTCCACACCGGGGATACGTGAGAATCGATCGTAGATAGCCTCAACGGCTTCGATCCGCCGCGAGGCGATCACGACGTTGGCCCCGGCCTGGGCCATCGCGGCCGCAATGTGCAGGCCGATGCCGCGCGTGGCGCCGGTGATGACTGCCACACGGCCACGCAGGAGGTCGCTTGGTTCACGCATGGCGCGGTTTTCCCCTTCAAAGGTGGCAAGAGTGCGCTTGCAGTCGAATCGACCCGCCGCGGCGTATCCTCGCGGCGCGCCAGGCCGATTCCAGCCGTGCTGATGATGGCCCGAACTCCGTCGACGGCCCGGCGCATGTCGGCGGGCACCTTCACGTCCCCAACGTTCGGCGTTTAATTCGTCGAGAAGACCCCGCTGGTTGCCTCAACCAGGTGGGGCAGATGCTCGCGATAACCGGCCATGAACTTCATGATCATATTCTCGTGATCGAGCAGTGCCAGCTCGAGGCGTAGGAGGTCGGGGACACGCTGCGCGGCGAGCAATTCCTGCTTCTCGGAGTTGGGCACCTGCAGCAGGATCGCGGCCAGAAAGGCACGGGTCATGGGATCGTCCGGGTAGGGGGAAATCGTGAAGGTTCGATCGATCACAGTGCCCAGAAGTTCCACATAGCGATCGAGTAACGGGCAGAGCTGTGCACTGAGCACATGCGCTTCGCCGCTCTCGGCGTCCAGCGGCTCGAGCGGCTCGACCTGGCCGATGAGGTAGGGCTCAGCACCGTACAGGATCGAACGAATGAGAAAGCGCTGGACGCCGACGGTGGTAATGTTGTAGCGTCCACCCACCAACCGCTGGGCGTCGCTAATCGTGGCCATCGTGCCAACATCGTACGGTACTTCTCGTCCGTCCACGACCCCACGCGTCAAGACCACGCCGAAGGGCGTCCCGCGCCGCACGCAGCGCTGCACCATCGTTTTGTAGCGCTCCTCGAAGATGTGAAGGGGCAACATCATCCCGGGAAAGAGCACCACATCGAGCGGAAACAAGGGCAATTGTTGAACCTGGACAGACAAAGAACTCCTCCTTCCGGCCCGGCGCTACACCCCCGCGAGCCGCTTGACGGCCTCGAGCGTGTCAATCTCACTTGGGAGCTTGTCGTCGCGGAGCCGGACAATCCGCGGGAAGCGCAGCGCGTAACCACTCTTGTGGCGCGGGCTCGGCTGAACGACGTCGAAGGCGACCTCCAGGACGATGCGCGGCTCGACCAGGCGGACACGGCCGAAGTCGCGAATCGTGTGCGCCTTGAACCACTCCGTCATCTCGGCTAACTCGGCGTCGGTCAGCCCGCTGTAGGCTTTCCCCACGTTGAGCAATGTCGGCTCATCCTCGCCAGCGCGCACCGCGAAGGTGTAGTCGGAGAGCAGGTGCCGCCGCCTGCCATGCCCCCACTCGACCGCCGTCACCACGACGTCCAGGGTGGCGAGCGCGCGCTTGAGCTTGACCCACTCCTGACCGCGCCGGCCCGGCTTGTAGAGCGAGCGGGGGTCCTTGATCATCAGGCCCTCCTGACCCCGATCCCGCGCCGGTTCGAACTGAGCCGCCGCCTCGTCGGCGCTCTCGCAGACACGTATCTCGCTGAGGCGCACGCTGCCCTCCAAGGGCAGCCGCTCGAGCGCCGAGCGGCGCTCTGCGAGCGAGCGCTCGAGCAGCAGTTCTCCATTCGCATAAAGCAGATCGAAGGTCACGAACACCACCGGCACCTCGCCCAGCAAGGCCGGGCTCACCGTCTTGCGGCCCAGACGCTGCTGGAACTCCTTGAAGGGCAAGGCACGGCCGTCCCGCCACCCCAGGACCTCGCCATCCAGGAGCAAATCGCCCGGCAGGCCGCGGGCATCGCTGTGGAGTTCGGGAAAGCGGTGGCTGACCTCGTCGAGCGTGCGGCTGAAGATGGCCAGACGACCGCTCGCGTCCTTGTGCAGTTGGGCGCGGATACCGTCGTACTTGTCCTCCACAAAGTAGGGGGGGGCGAAGGTCTGCGCCAACTCGTCGGGCGCCGCAATGGGGCTGGCGAGCATGAACTTGATCGGGTGGAAGAGGCGCATGCGGGCCGTGCTCAGCGTGCCGTGGCGGGCGCGAACCGCCGTCTCGCCGATGTCGCCCAGGAGCATGTTGGCGCGGCTGACCTCCCCGAGCGGGTGCCCGTAGAGACGGGCCAGGGCATCCTCCACCAGGCCCTCGCGCAGGCCGATGCGCAACTCCCCCATCATGAGCTTGCTCGCGTAGCGAGCCTCCAGTGGTGTCCACTCGGTCAAGGCCGCGACCAGTTGCTGGACCTTGGCCTT
>DOUV01000740.1:0-1518 GCA_003520455.1 Chloroflexota bacterium
TGTTGGGAGCCCTCGTTCATCCGACCAATACCCATGACACCGTCGGCGGCGAAGAACTACTGGATCTGGTGCTCAACGAGTATCCCTCCATCAAGAAGGTCCTGGCGGATCAGGGGTATCAAGACGACTTGGTGGCGTGGTTCCAAGAAGATTTCGGTGTCGTATTCGAGATTGTCGAGAAACCCGCCGATCAAAAGGGATTCGTGGTGCAAAAAGGTCGTTGGGTCATTGAGCGCACTATTGCCTGGCTGAACCGCTGTCGGCGTCTCAGTAAAGATTATGAGCGTAACGCCTGGAATAGTGAGGCTATGATCTATATCGCCTCCATTCACTTGATGCTGCGGCAATTGCTCCCCAATACGAATATTCCAATTCCGTACAAAGATAAGCGGCTTCCCGAATTGATGGACCTGACTCTGAACCAGGCAGCCTAAGTGTATGAATATTTTCCAAACACGCTCTAAGGGTCACTGGAAACAATCCAGCCCTTGTTAATCTGCAACGGGCTGCTGAGCTTCCACCACGACCCCGATTGACCGACAAGTAATACTCACCAAATAGCCGGATGCGTCCCCCCTTCAGCGGTTCTACTCTCGGGTAAGGAGACGTGAGTCGATGAAATGGCGATTACTGGGTGCAACTTGGGGCATCTTGGTAGTGGGCGGTGGCATGCTCCTGTTGGGGTTCAACGCGCTATCTGGACAAGCGGCGGGGCTCGCGCACTCCCAACTGCAACCGCCGCGGCCAACCATTACGTCGATCCCGCGACCGACACTCACGCCCGAGGCAACACTTGAGCCGCCTCGTGACGAAGACGACGAGACTAAGCCACCAGCTGGGGCTCATATTGAATTGCAGGTCCAAGGTGCGTTCGGTGAGGAGTGGACGGTGGTCCAGTGGCAGGATTACAATGCTGGTTGGCATGATGTCGAAGGGTGGCGAGGTACATTGGACGAGGGAGGTCGCAAGCGCTGGTGGGTGGCCCCGGAAGATTTTGGCACGGGGCCATTCCGCTGGGTGATCTATCAGAGGCAGGGAGACGAACCACGAGCCGAAAGCGAATCATTCTATCTACCACACTTGCCTGACGAGACCATAGTGATTGAAGTGTTACTTGAGCCGTAGGAACGATTAGCATAGAAAATTAGACGCTGATCGGATCTGAAGTAGAGACACGTCGCTCAAGCTCCAGTCAGCTCACGACGGCAGAAGAACAGGAAAATATAGTTTCACAGGTCCTTTCCTATATTAATCCTGAGCAATGCCAAGCCTGTTTTCTTGAATGGATTCAAGCCATCAGTCGGGTAACTGGTGGTCCAGTGATTGCGATTGATGGCAAGACTCTGCGGCCGTCCTACGATAATGAAACTGGAAAGGCAGCTATCCACATGGTGAGTGCCAGGCCGTCCGTCCATCGGCTCGTCTGAGGATTGGAGTTGCTTAATGATGCAGTATCATGATCCTGTTGGCGAAATCGCTGCCAGGGCGGACGAAGGGTTCGTAGTGCGCGCTTCAGCG
>DOUV01000740.1:1674-4286 GCA_003520455.1 Chloroflexota bacterium
GGCTATTTTCAGGAGAGTGTCTTAATGACGCAGTATCATGTGAGCAGCTCCACACACTGCGAGGCCCACTCTCCCGTGCGCTCCACGACCCTTCCCGCGCCCCTCGAGCCGGTCCTATGATGGCCAGTCTGGGGTTCGTCCGGCGTAACTGATGACCAACAGCACGTCGTCGATCTGCTCCTCTTTGAACCAGCGCTGGATCCGCCGATCCTGGTTCGGGTCTCCGGTGCGCAGACTCAGCTCCCACACGCCAAACGGCGGTCGCCCGATCATCCCCGCCCAGCTGCCAGCGTTGCCCCGCCTCGTGCTGATGGCTCCATTCGCGGTGACGGCACTGCCGCCCACCGGGAGCTGCCCACCTGCTTGCGTCAACGTGAAGTGGGCCACGGGGATCTCTTCGGTCAGACCACCGGCGCGCGCGAAGGCGAGCAGCACCTGCTCGATGCGGATCGTGTCCAGATTGGGCGGAAAGTCGTTGCGCTCGACGCGGACGCTGACGACCATCTGCTTGTCGGGCTGCAGGAGTTCCGGGTTGTGCAGGTCGTACCAGGCATCGGCAAAATCGGTGCGGAAGCTGAAGGCGCGGTCCGCCTGGAGGCTCGGCTTCAGCTGGCGAATGACTTGCTGGCGGTAATCGAAGCTGTTGAGCGCTGTGTAGTCGATGGTGACCAGCACGTCGGCGATGGTATGGTAGTCGAACTGGTTCGCGGGCCTCGGCAGACGGAACTCCCAGGTCGTCTCGACGCCGTGTCCCTCGAATGGGAGGTACATCTCCGCAGGCGCCGGCTCCAGCTCGAAGAGGCCGCTGGCGTTGACGGGTGAGCTGAGGGCGATCGTCTCCGGGTCGCGCCGGATCGTCACCGTCTGGAAGACCTGGGGGCCGACGACAACGCGGGAGATCCCCCCGGCCGACAGTGTGGCGTGAATCCCGTCAGTCGGTGGGATGAGCGCGATGACCGAGGTCCGCACGCGCCGAATCAGGCGCATAAAGTGGCCGGGGAAGTCGCGGTCGAACATCTCCATCGGAGTGGCGAACGGAAGCAACCCTGTCTCGCGGAAGCGCTGGAACTCGGCCGGCGCGAGCCGGGCCAGGGAGATTGTCTTGGTGATCTGGAGCTTGCGCTGCGCCGTATCGAACGCGTACTGGTCGAGTTGGTAAAGGTCCTGGAGTAAGCGAGCCGAGCCAGTCAGCCCCTTGCGATCAGGGGCCTGGGCTGGAGAACTCAAGCCTTCCGGTGGCGCCGTCCAATAGTCGTCCTGGATGTCGCCCCGGACCGGCTCCTGCCGCTCGAAAGCGAGCTGGGTCTCGGCGAGCCTGGCCACGCTGGTCGCCTGACGGAGGAAGAAGGCGTACACCTGCTCGAGTGTGCGGCTCATCCAGTCGTACAGGTCGACGGTGGTGAACTTGTTCGCCAGATAGTCGACGGCGGCGCGCGCGTTGTCGGCCTGCATCTGCGCGATCGAGCGCTCCTGCTCGACCACCCGAACGTGATCCTCGGCGAGGCGGATCTGCTGCTCGGCCAGGCGGCCGTCGACCTGGGCCAGCGCCCGCTGGAGCTGCCACTCCTGCTTGCGCCGCTCGAAGCTGGCGTAGACGGCCGCGACCTGCGTCCGCACCTCTTGCTGGATCGCCTCCGCCTGGGCCATGTACCGCGCCTGCGCCATGACTGCCACGATCATCGCCCCGCCGCCGCCGGTCATCCCCGCGGACGCAGCCGCCTGGCCCATAGCAACCCCAGCATCGAAGAAGGCGGCCAGGGTCCGGGCCATCGCCCCTTGCTGGTAGGCGTCGATCATCTCGTTCTCGAACTGGTTCAGCCCGGCCTCGATCCAGCTCTGATACGTGTCCTCCTGAAGCTGAGCGCGCTCGCGTTGGATCTGGGCCAGGTCAACGCCGGCTTGCGCCTCGGTCACTCGTAAATCGTTGAGCCTGACGTTCGAGGCGCTGAGCCGCAGGTCCTGCTGGGCCTTGAGCCACGTGTAGCCCTCGGCATCGCGCTTCTCGAGCGCGGACAGCATAGAGGCTTCGACCTGCGCCGCGAGCTGAGCGATCTGTTTGGCCCGCTCGACCAGTACGCTGTAGCGGTACATCGTCGGGCGGAGGTTGCCGGCGCCGGGCAGGGCAATTCGACCGTCGACGGCGAAGGGCAGGCCGCTGACGGTGTCGGTCGGCGCGGCGTAGAGGTCAAGCTCTCGCTGCATGCCGGCGATATTGCGGCAGGTGCGGATCTTGTGGAGGTTCAGCGCGGCGTGCAGGCGGAGGCTCTGCAGGACGGGGTTGGGCGGGATACAGAAGGTCACGGAGGGGAAGTTCCAGAACGGAAGGGTGGTGAAGTTGTCCACGTCGGGGAGATCCGGCTGGCCGATCTGTACCGGCTCGCGCAACCACGGCAGGGCAATGCGCTCGTGCCCGATCACCTCCCGATCGAGATCGGTGATGACGGCGGCTCGATCCTGCAGGTCACCGGCCGCCACTCGTCCCACCGAATCCGCCACGCGGCTCAAAGTGTCGTCGGCGAGCAGGGCGAGATGTTGCTGCATTGTCCGGGTGGCCTGATGGGCGAGCGCCGCCTGGACCAGCGGCGTCGCCTGGCTGCGCGCCCTGGCCTCGG
>DOUV01000882.1:0-766 GCA_003520455.1 Chloroflexota bacterium
TGCTCTCCCTGAACGATGGGACCGATCTACGGCTTACTGAACAGTGGAGCGGTGATACTCTCGAGCGCTACAGTTACTCCTGGCTGACCGCCTCCAACGAGTTGAAGATCGGATGGGACAACGCGCCACATCACACCCATCTGGAGACGTTCCCCCACCACAAGCATGTGACGCGCCAGGAGAACCTGCAGCCATCGTTCGAAACGAGCCTCGAGGACGTCGTAGCATTCATACGCGCGCTTGATCAATAGCACAAGCGACAGGCCAGCACTGAAGTGCCGGCCTGAAAGCCAAAGCCAGCTGAAGCTGGCTGGACGGCCGGTGGTCAACCCGCTTGAGCGGGTTTGGGCTATCAGCCGCGAATTCATTCGCGGGTGCTCGGCGGTGGCGCCGCCACGGTGCCACATCGTGGCTCCCCCGCGCCGGACATCCTGGGGGCGCCGGCATCTTGCTGGCCGGCCCTCCCCCTGCGAGGGGGAGGGGGCGTCGTGGTGCGGGACGCGCGGCCAGGTCCAGCGGCCGGTGGCGGTGGTGATTGCCAGGTCCGTGTTGGGGTAGAGGTCGACGTGGCGCACCCCCACGGGGACGTCGGGATGCTATTTGGCGGGATCGTTGCCGCGGAAGGAGGAGACGTGGGTCGCCGGGCGGTCGAAGGGCTCCAGGTGCGGGTGGGGGTTGGCGCCGGGGAAGGTCAGTTTGAGGGTGACGGCACGGCGACCTAACCCCCTGGCCCCCTTCCCTGGAAGACACTCTCCTGAAAATAGCC
>DOUV01000882.1:869-11069 GCA_003520455.1 Chloroflexota bacterium
AGCGCGCACTACGAACTTCTCGCCCTCCCTGGAGACGATTTCGCCAACAGGATCCCTCTCTTTCTGTAAAAGTGGCGCGTACGCGCCACTTTTACAGAAATATGAACACATCATCCGAAGACTCCGTCCGAGCCCAAAATGGTGCCCCTGTTTGACACCCAGGTGTGCGGCCTGCCGAAGGGCATAGGTGCGTCGCACCTGGGCAGTCGAGTAGCTCTGGCGGCCACAACGGACAGGACCCATGTGTGGTGGATGACCGGATACCGGGTGGAATGGTGGATAGATACAGAGGATCGATTGCACCAATTGGCCCGGTTCCACAAAAGCGGTACAATCGTCGCGTTCGAGCGACGGGGTCCAGAAGGAAACATTTTCGCCTTCTCAAGAAGCGGCTCGGCGTTGGCATGTACGCAACGCGCCCGTTCAACCTGCGTCCGCATGCGCGTCGTAGGTGCGGTGCACCGGTTGACCGCGCATCCGTTGATCCCGATTTTCCTCGATCTGTTCCACTCCAATTCGAGCGAAAGGGCGAATGTCGGCCTATGTACTTCTCGCGTGCGACTACGTTTCTCTTGCTTCTCGCTGTGCTTCTGGCGGGCTGCTCGGGGCTCCCGAGCGCGGCCAGGCCGGAAGACAAAACAATCAAGATCGGCTTGCTGCCTATCACGGATGTCATCCCCATCTATGTTGCCCAGAAGGAGGGTTACTTCCAGGCCGAAGGGGTCACCGTTCAGATCGTACCCGTCAGCAGCGCGGCGGAGCGCGATACATTCCTGCAAACCGGACAGATCGACGCGCTGCTCAACGATCTTCCCTCCACGGTGCTGACCAACGCCGGCAGCAACGTGAAGATCAAAGTGGTCCGCCAGGCTCGAGCGGCCTACCCCGATGAGCCTCAGTTCTGGATTCTCTCTTCGAAGGATTCCGGTATTACAACGATTGATCAACTCAAAGGGGTCGAGGTTGGGATCTCAGAGAATTCGGTCATCGAATACCTCACCATGCGCTTGCTGGAACTGGAGGGCGTTGATGTCGGTCAGATCAAGTTTACCAATGTCCCCCAGATTGCGACTCGCTTGCAGCTCCTCTCGGAGGGTAAGCTCAAAGCGGCCACGCTGCCTGATCCACTGGCCTCGCTGGCAGTGCTTGAGGGAGCTAATGTTGTCTTGACCGACGCTGCCCACACCGAGGTCTCGCAAAGCGTGCTCGATTTTCGTGAGGACGTATTGAAGACGCGGCCCAATACGGTCAAGGCGTTCCTCCGGGCCTACGACAAGGCTGTCGCGGCGATCAACGCTGATCCGGCGAAGTACCAGAATGTCTTGCTAGAGAACACCCGGGTACCGGAGCCCTTGAAGGATAAGTACACGCTCCCGCGTTTTCCCGAGAAGGCCTTGCCGAGCGCAGCCCAGTTTCAGGATGTGGTGGACTGGGCTCTGGCCAAAGGCCTGATCAAGTCGGCGTTGAGTTATGAGCAGCTCGTCGACCCGTCCTTCCTGTCCAAATAGTGCGACACAGCGTCGGGTCCGCCTCTGGGCTGCCCCGTTGCCCACGTGACCTTCTGTGGCTTCTACGACATTGTCCCTTCCGGCCGCTGCAACAATCAACGACCTGAGCTTCACGTACGCGCTGGGCGCGCCGCCGATCTTTGACGGATTCTCGTGGACGGTGGCGCCCGGCGAGTCGTGGGCAATTATCGGTTCGAGCGGCTGTGGCAAATCAACCCTACTCTATCTCCTGGCCGGTCTGCGTCAACCGACGGCCGGCCAGGTCCTGGTCGCCGGTCACCCTGTGCCGCGCCCGCGGGCCAGCACGGGGCTGATCCTCCAAAACCACGGGCTGCTCCCCTGGGCGACAGTCTGGGAGAATGCCGCCCTGGGGGTGCGGATTGGCCACCAATACGCACGCAAGACGACCCCCATCGGCGAGCCACGCCCCTACCCGCCGGTCCTCCCCCTGGAAGCCGTGGACCGCTGGCTGGATCGGTTGGGGATCGCCGCGCTGCGCGATAAATACCCGGGGCAGATCTCCGGGGGCCAACAGCAGCGGGTCGCCATCGCCCGGACGCTGGTGCTCTCGCCGGCGCTGTTGCTGCTGGATGAGCCGTTCAGTGCGCTCGACGCTGTGACCCGCGAGGATTTGCAGGACCTGCTGGTGGCGTTGCATCGTGAAACCGGTGTGACGACCATTCTCGTCACGCACAACGTCGAGGAAGCGGCGGCGACAAGCGAGAAAATTCTGGTGCTGGCAACGCCACCGAACCGCTGTGCGACGATCGTTCTCAACCCTGGCGCGGGCGCGCCCGGCTACCGGGCCACCGCCGACTTTCTCCGGGTGAACACCGAGCTGCGGACGCGGCTGAACGAGCGAGCGGCGTAAGCCCAATAGTGGGTGCGTAAGGCATCGCCCGATGAACTGGCGACAACTCCTGATCGGCTTTGCGATGGTGTTGGTGATCTGGCAACTGCTGGCCATCGTGATCGCCCGCTCGATCCTACCACCGCCGGCTACAGTCCTGGCAACCTTGGCGGCCGAACTGACGTTGGGTGAGCTCCGGCGCCACTTCCTGGTGAGCGCCTGGCGCGTTGTTGCGAGTATCGCCCTGGCCCTGGCGACGGCTGTGCCGGCGGGTCTGGTCCTTGGCCAAAGCCCGGCCCTGGATCGCTTCTTCCAGCCGCTGATCTACATCACCTATCCCATCCCCAAAATTGTCTTCCTCCCGATTGTGCTGATCTTTTTGGGGATCGGCGATGCCAGCAAGATCGCGATCATCTGGCTGATCCTCTTCTTCCAGGTGCTCGTTGTTGTTCGCGACGAGGCGGCCACGCTCCGGCCCGAACTGATCGCCAGCGTGCGCAGCCTCGGTGCGGGCCGGATGGCCCTCTTCCGGTTCGTCTATCTGCCCGCTACGATTCCGGCCGTGCTCACGGCGCTGCGACTCAGCATCGGCACCGCGGTGGCGGTGCTCTTCTTTGCCGAGAGCTTCGCCACCACCAGCGGCCTCGGCTATTACATCATCGTCGAGAGTTTCAGCCGCGTGGCGTATGCTCAAATGTACGCCGGCGTCGTGGCGCTGAGCCTGTTGGGCCTCTCGCTCTATTTTCTGGCCAACTGGCTGGAACGCCGTCTGGCCCCCTGGCTCTTTCTGTCATGAGCCCCTGCGGTCTCGGCCGCGTCTGGCCGGTGGCTCGGCATCGCGTTGGCCCGCGCCTTGCTGCTGAGCTGTCGCGTACGCGCTCGTAGGAGGTCTCGTCCATGGCAACCGTTGTTGTGACCAAGCATGGCTTGCTCACGGCTACCCATCGCTTCACGAGCGAGGCTGGCGATCGCCTGGCCGAGTTGCGTTGGAATGGGCCGATCGGCATGCTCACCATCCCTGACACACTGCCTTCGCAGATTGGTCCGGTGGTTGATGATCCCGACCACTTCGCGTTGGTGCGCGAGGATACGGCCTACGCCGAGGCCTGGCTGCTCGATGCGAAAGCTCGCAGCCTGGGCCCGGACGTGCTGAGTGTCAACTACGAGGGAGCCATCTTCCGGATCGCCAGCAACTCCTCAACCGTTGCCGACCTCTCGCTGCTCGACGAAGCCGGCCGCGAGTGGGTCCGCCTGTTCTTCAACCGAACTGCTGAGAGCCGGATGATGCTCGGGGAAGACGTGTCCCTGGAGCTGGCAGCCTTCGTCTTTGCCGTCGTCTATCTCCTCGACCGACGCCGACTCGAGGGCCTGCTAATCCGCGGAGGGTCGTAATCAGGTTTGAGGGAGGAGTAGCCCGGCCCAAACCCGCTGAGCGCTGGCGCGAAGCGTCCACGCCCCGGTCGGTGCGGGCGTTCTTTTTTGGAACGATCTATTGATGGGGGGCTCAGGCGGAAATCAGGGTGATTTCTTGTTCTTCCGGATGGGTTGGCGTGTCCTACAGCGGTGCCTCGGAGAGGTCCGGTTTGCCTTCTCGTGAAACGCTCCTATCCTCCTATTGGGGCCTGCTCGGCGGGCCACAATCCACTGCGGTCCCGCTTCTGATGGCGAAAGGAGATCCTGTCCGCCGGCTCCTCGGGGACGACCGGGCCCCGCGCGGCGGTGGGTGCGCCCGGTTCAATCCTTGGAAGGGTGGGGATCGGTTGTCATCGTTGCGGGCCGAATCGCCTCGACCGGAAGCTGTCAGCAAGCAAAGACAGCGGCCAAAACTCACCCCTTCGCCAGCGCTGCGAGGAGCTTTCCTCTGCCCGCGGTTGGCCACCGCCGCAGGGGGCATGTGGCGCGGCTATGAGGTAGAATAAGGCAGCCGGAGGACAAATTGTCAGTCTTTCCTCCCGTCGCCATGTGACAGGTACACGAGTGAAGCGAATCAATCTTTATGGTAACGCCTCAGCCGCTCCCGGCGGATCGCCAGATCCGCCGACTGCGCCGGCCGGACCAAAGCCCTTTTCGTCATCCCATTGGCCTGGATGTGGCCATCCAGGCCGAGCGGCTGAGAACTTGCACCTGAAGGCGGGAAACTGCGGGTTCTCATGTGATCTCTCAGAGAATGGGTATTTTGTTGGAGCGGGGTCTGTTTGAGAACGAGGAAAGCCTGATGCTGTCAGCCTATCGTAGCTTGTTGACTTTACAGCCAGGGCTGAAAACCGAAGTTGCGCTGTGCCGAGGAGTATGGAGTGCGTACCCTGGACCTGCAGGCCTTGTTGCAGGCGATAGTCGAGGCGAAGCTGCTAGAGCGCCGGTCACGTCGTCAGACTTCCGAAGTCTGGTGGGGATCGCGCTTGCCCTAAGCGCACTCCGACGACAGTGATCGAGGCGAGCACCAGCTGCCAACAAGACTTCGGAAGTCTTTTCTCTCCCCCGCGGGATGACTTGACCGGCGCTCTAGACCTCGCTGGGTTGCGGGCTCTGCTCTCACGGGTACGGTCTATGGAAGTGGGACTGATATGTTTCGGAAAGTGTTGATCGCGAATCGAGGTGAGATTGCCGTCCGTATCGTCCGAGCCTGCCAGGAGCTGGGTCTCGAGACGGTGGCGGTCTATTCCGACGCGGACCGCAAGGCGCTTCACGTCCGGTACGCCGACGAGGCTTACCGCATCGGTCCCCCGACCTCAAGCGAGAGCTACCTCCGGATCGACAAGCTGATCGACGTAGCGATTCGAGCCCGGGTAGACGCGATTCACCCCGGCTACGGCTTCCTGGCCGAGAACGCCACCTTTGCCCGGGCCGTCGCCGAGGCGGGGTTGATCTTCGTTGGCCCGAGCCCGGCCGCCATCTCGCTGATGGGCGACAAAGTCGCGGCGCGGCAGACGGCCATGCAAGCCGGCGCCCCGACCGTTCCCGGCTCGGCCCGCGACCTGGACGATGCGGGCCTGATCGCCGCGGCGGCCGAGATCGGGTACCCGGTGATGGTCAAGGCCGCAGCGGGTGGGGGCGGCAAGGGGATGCGGACCGTCCGTACCCCCGACGAATTGCCGGGCTCCCTGGCGGCGGCCCGGCGCGAAGCCAGGGGCGCCTTTGGCGACGATCGCATCTATCTCGAAAAGCTCATCGAGAACGCGCGCCACATCGAGATCCAAATCCTGGGCGACCAGTACGGCAACCTCATCCACCTGGGCGAGCGGGAGTGCTCGATCCAGCGGCGCCACCAGAAACTTGTGGAGGAGGCGCCCTCTCCCTTCGCCGACCCGGCGCTGCGCGAGAAGATGGGAGCGTTGGCCGTCCGCGTGGCTCGCGCGGCCAACTACGCCAACGCCGGCACGGTCGAGTTTCTGGTCGATCGGGACAAGAATTTTTACTTCCTGGAGATGAACACCCGCCTCCAGGTCGAACACCCGGTGACGGAGATGGTGACCGGGGTCGATATTGTCAAGGAGCAGTTGCGCATCGCCTCCGGCCGTAAGCTCCGCTACAGCCAGGAGGAGATCAAGCTCAGCGGCCACGCTATCGAGGCCCGCATCACCGCGGAGGATCCCTACAACGGTTTCCTCCCCTCCACCGGCACGATCACCAGTCTGGTGGAGCCCAACGGTCCGAGCGTGCGCGTCGAGAACGGAATCTACGAGGGCTACGAGGTGTCGCTCTTTTACGACCCGCTCATCGCCAAGCTGGTCGTGTGGGGCGAGACGCGCGGCGATGCGATTCTGCGCCTCCGCCGGGCGCTTCAGGAGTACCGTATCCTGGGCATCAGGACGAACATCCCGTTCCACCGGCGCCTCCTCGACAACACCAATTTCATCGGTGGTGTCTATGGCACGGACTTTCTCGCGGCCAACCCGGATCTCATGACCGGCTTCCAGAGCCGCAACCAGGCCGCCGCGGCGATCGCTGCCACGATCCTCTTCCATCGCCGGCGCCAGCAGGCCCTGGTGCACACGACCGGCGATCAACCCAGCCTCTGGAAGGCCGTGGCCCGGCGCGAAGTGCTCCGCTAGAACAGGGATCGAGGCGCCGCCGGTGGGGAGGAGCGGAGTGTTCCCACGTCTGGCTCGCAGGCGCTCCCCGCCTCGATCACGCTCGTCGGTGCGCGTTGCGGCCAGCCCGATCCCCATCAGGCGGGGGAAGATTGGCGACGTGACCGGCGCACCACAACGCAGGCGGGGGTGGAGGGAGCAAGGAACGACGGAGGCGGGGAAGGATTGCAAGAACCGGGGATGCGTGAAAGGCGAACCGTGATGAGGCCATGAGCGTGGCGGGTTCTGCGCCCGCCTGTTTTCTCGTTGAGGTCGCAGGGCGAGGCGCCGTGGATTCTGTCGATCCACGGATCAGGAAGGCGCTTCATCCTCCCGCTCCAACCCCCGGCATCTGATTTGCGTCTTCTTGTCCGAGGGGGCATCATGACAACACGCTACACCACCACCGTTGGGGACCGGCTCTTCGAGGTTGTCATTCATACCGACGGCCGTGTCGAGGTCGATGGCCAGATGCTCGCGGTGGACCTGCAACACATCGCCGACGAGCAGGTCTGGTCGCTGTTGGTGGAGCAGCACTCCTACGAGGTCTACACCGAGTTCGTCGAGGGACAGTGGCGCGTGCTAGTGGATGGTGAGCGCCACGAGGTCATCGTCGAAGATGAGCGCCTCCGCCTCATCAAGGCCCTCGGTGGGAAGGCCGCCAGATCCGTTGGCGACGTTCAAATCAAGGCACCGATGCCGGGACTGGTGGTGAAGGTTCTCGTCGAGGAAGGCGAATCTGTAGCCGCGAACCAGGCTGTGGTGATTCTCGAGGCCATGAAAATGGAGAACGAACTACGGGCCGCGCGCGCCGGCCGAATCAAGGGTGTCCGAGTTCAACCCGGCCAGGCCGTCGATCAGGGACAGGTCCTGCTGGTCCTGGGGGACACAGTGGGTGAGGAAGTATGAAGGAGTGGCAGAAGTTGGGGGATAGCGGCCGGTCAGACCGTGGATAGCCACCAGCGGATGGAAGGCGCTTCCAGCCCGACGCCCGTAGGGGTCTGCCCGCCGCCGGCGGGCCAGCCCGGGTCGCGTACCTCGTGGAAGTACCCTCGTTTATCGTTCGTCATTCAGTGTTCATCGTTTCAATGAATCAGATTCTGGATTTTAACCACTGCCGGGCCGAGCGCCTCTATCGGCAGGGCCTCGAGTCCGAGCGCGAGGGCGACCAGAGCGAAGCGCTGGCCCTCTTCGAGCAGGCTGTCGAGCTCGATTCGAGCCACAGTGATGCCCGGGTGGCGCTCGCCTTCCACTACCGCCGTCTCGGGCGGCTCGACGAGGCTATCGCCCAATGTCAAGCCGCCCTGGAGATCGGGCCGCACCCGGTGGCGTACTTCAACCTGGGTCACGCGCTGATTGATAAGAACGAGCACGAGGCCGCGCTGGAGGCGCTGCGCCGCTGCCTGGAATTACAGCCCACGTTTGCGCGGGCCCAATACGAGATCGCCTTCGTCTACTACCTCAAAAGTGAGTACGACGTTGCAATCACCGAGTTCCACCGGGCGGCGCAAATCGAGCCCGACTGGGAGACCTACTTCTTCTTGGGCGAATGCTACCGCTTCACCCGGCGCTCGTCAGAGGCGGAGCGGATGTACCGCAAGGCGATGCCGCTCGCCGGTAGTTGGGGGCAGGTGGAGATCACCAAGGCACAGCTCGAGAGCGTCGCCCGCCAGCGCGAGTTCCCGGCCGATGCCGACCTGAGCGTCAAGGATCGCTACTACTGCGACAGCGGGGTCGTCTATCTGGGTACGGCTCAGGACAGCGGCCTCGAAATCCACCCCTACTTCTTTTATCACTTCTCCTACGACGACCTGGCCGTGACCCTCAAACGGTTCCTGGCCGTGATTGAAGCCCTCAACCTGCGCTTCAGCGCCGTCGCCCCGGTCGATATTGTGAGCCACCCGTTGGCGATGGCCCTGGCCCGCCGGCTGGGCGTCGGCACGGAGCCGCGTCCCAACGGCAACACCCTCCTGGTCCAGGCGCTGGGTGAGACGGTGGAGGGGTTGCAGGATGCGCTCGAGCGCACGCCGGGCGCCACCACCTTCTGCCTGGCCGCGAGTTGGGAAGAGGACTGGGCGCCCGACATCCTGGGCATCCACACCCCTCTGCCCAGCAGTGTGCCCTGGTACCGCGTCGGGAGCTTCGCGCGCCTGCGTTCGGAGGCTCAAGGCGAGGCGGCCGGCCCGCTCGATCGCGGTGAGGCCGAGAGCTCATTTATCGATCCGCGCCCGGCAGAGCTGATCGCGACCGAGATTCTCCAGGCGCTCGACCGCACCCAAGATGAGCCCACCCTGCCGGCCCAGGTCAATTACTACCGAGTCGCCCACCGGCGGTTGCGCTTTCTGTGAGATTGGAGATGGGCGACCGGTTGTAGACTGAAGGTCGCCTGAACGTGCGTGAGGGCTACGGGCATGGATTGCGAAAGTCCGCGCCGGCCGTCTGCTGCGCGGGCGCGTCCGGCATGTAGCCCGGGTCCGATTGAGAAAGCCGCGGCGGACCAGCCATCTCCGATCTCGAACTTTCATCTCCACGATGGCGCATCTCTCTTTCTGTAAAAGGAGCGCGTACGCGCTCCTTTTACAGAAAGATGAACACATCATCCATCTCCACAGTGGGGGAACTCCATGAGCGACCACAGCAAGCAGCGTTGGGAGGAAGAAACCGTCCGGCCCTTCCTCCACAAGAGTCCCGAGCGCCAGGTTCAGTTCGAGACCCTGTCGCAGATCCCGGTCGAGCGGCTCTACACCCCTGAGGATGCGCCCATCGACTACGAGCGCGATCTGGGCTATCCCGGCGAGCCACCCTTCACCCGCGGGATCTACCCCACGATGTACCGCGGTCGCTTGTGGACGATGCGCCAGTATGCCGGCTACGCCACCGCCGAGGAGTCCAACCGCCGCTACAAATATCTGCTTGCCAACGGCCAGACCGGTCTCTCAGTCGCCTTCGACCTGCCAACCCAGCTCGGCTACGACGCCGACGACCCGATCGCCCTCGGCGAAGTGGGCAAGGTGGGGGTGAACATTTCCAGCCTGCGGGACATGGAGACCCTCTTCGAGGGCATCCCGCTCGGCGAAGTCTCGACGAGTATGACCATCAACGCCCCGGCCAGCGTGCTCTGGGCGATGTACATTGCCGTGGCCAAGAAGCAGGGGGTCGACCCGGCCCGCTTGCGCGGCACCATCCAGAACGACATTCTCAAGGAGTACCTGGCCCGGGGTACGTACATCTACCCTCCCGCCCCCTCGATGCGCCTTGTCACCGACACGTTCGCATACGCCAGGGACCAACTGCCCAAGTGGAACCCGATCTCCATCTCCGGCTATCACATCCGCGAGGCCGGCTCGACCGCCGTGCAAGAGGTCGCCTTCACCTTCGCGAACGCCATCGCGTACGTCGAGGCGGCCTTGAAGGCCGGGCTCGGCATCGACGAGTTCGCGGGGCGGCTGGCCTTCTTCTTCAACGCGCACAACAACCTTCTCGAAGAGGTGGCGAAGTTCCGCGCCGCCCGGCGGCTTTGGGCCCGGATCATGCGCGAGCGCTTCGGCGCCCGGGACCCGCGCTCGTGGATGCTGCGCTTCCACACCCAGACGGCCGGCTCGACCCTCACGGCCCAACAGCCCGAAAACAACGTCATCCGCGTCGCGCTGCAGGCTCTGGCCGCAGTACTCGGCGGGACTCAGAGTTTGCACACCAACTCGATGGACGAGGCGCTGGCGCTGCCAACCGAGAAGGCCGTCCAGGTTGCCCTGCGCACCCAGCAGATCATCGC
>DOUV01000882.1:11150-11456 GCA_003520455.1 Chloroflexota bacterium
TGGCGGGCAGCTACTTCATCGAGCACCTCACCGGCGAGATCGAACAGCGCGCCGCCGCCTACATCGGGCAGATCGATGCCCTGGGTGGGGCGCTGCGGGCGATCGAGCGCGGCTGGACGCAGACCGAGATTGAGACAGCGGCCTACGAGTACCAGCAGGCGGTCGAACGCAAGGAGCGCATCGTCGTCGGGGTCAACGAATTTGTCACCGGCGAGGAGCCCGAGGTCGAGCTCCTCAAGATCGACGACACATTGGCGCGGCGCCAGGCCGCGAAGCTGGCCACCCTGCGGGCCGAGCGCGACGACG
>DOUV01000884.1:0-7475 GCA_003520455.1 Chloroflexota bacterium
CGGCACCGAGGGCGGAATCACCACCGGCGCGCCGGTGGTTGTGCGCGCCGCGATGAAGCCGATTTCGACCCTGCTGATGGGCCGCGATTCGGTCAACCTGGCCACCGGCGAGAACGAGCGGACCGTCTACGAGCGCAGCGACTTCACCGCCGTCCCGCGGGCCTGCGTCGTCGGCGAGGCGATGGTCGCTTTCGTTCTGGCCGATGCGCTTCTCGAGAAGCTCGGTGGCGACAACCTGCCCGAGATCCAGGCGCGCCTGGTCCTCTTGAGAGAGCAGGAGGCCGAGTGGCGGCGCTCCGGTGTGCGCAGCGACCCCTATGAGTGGCAGGTTCCATGATGCGCAACGTGAAAGTGAGGTTACGCATCCCGCACGACGCGTCACCGAGCGCGGGCACGCCTCCTCGACCTGTTACCTCCGCCGGCAATAGGACTTCTCACGGATGAACAGCAACCCCAACATCGTGATCACCGGTTTCATGGGGACCGGGAAGAGTACGGTCGGGCCGCGGGTGGCGGCGGCTCTGGGGCGGCAGTTCGTGGACCTCGATGCGCTTATCGTGGCGCGCGCTGGCCGCGAGATCGCTCAAATTTTCGCCGATGATGGCGTAGTGGCGTTTCGCCAACTGGAGGCAGCGGCGGTCGATGAGGTCGCGGCTCAACGGGGGCTCGTCGTGGCCACCGGCGGAGGTTCCCTCGTCTCGGCCCGCAACCGGCGGGCACTGGCGTCCTCGGGCATCCTGGTCTGCCTGCGGGCGAGGCCTGAGGTGCTCGAGGCGCGGCTGTCTGGGGCGAGCGATCGTCCGCTCTTGCACGCTGAGGACCGGCGAGCGCGGCTGCGCGAACTGTTGGCCGGTCGCGCGCATGCCTACGATCTGATCCCGCACCAGGTTGACACGACCAGCCGCAGCGTGGACGAGGTCGTCGCGGCCATCGTTGGGCTGGCCGAGAGCGCGCTCCCCGAGCCGACCGCGGAGGACGAACCGGTCCGGCTGACCGTCCGGGTGGCGGGGGCTGAGTACCCTATCGTCTTTGACCATGCCGATCAGTTGGGCGCGCTGTTGCGCGACCGGCGGCTCACCGGCCGACTGGCCATCATCACCAACGCGTCGGTCGGGCCGTTGCACGCCCTGCCGCTCCAGGCCGACCTGGCGGTGGCCGGTCTGGAGGCGGAGGTGCTTACGGTGCCGGACGGCGAGCAATATAAGACCCTGGCGACCGCCGAGGGCCTTTACACTCAATTGCTGGAGCGCGGCTTCGACCGCAGCAGTGCCGTAGTCGCCCTGGGTGGTGGCGTCATCGGCGACCTGTCCGGGTTTGTAGCGGCGACCTATATGCGCGGGCTGCCGTTCGTGCAGGTGCCCACCTCACTGCTTGCGATGGTGGATGCGAGCGTCGGCGGCAAGGTGGCGGTGGACCACCCGCGCGCGAAGAATCTCATCGGCGCCTTCAAGCAGCCGGCTGCCGTGCTGATCGACACTCACTTTCTGACGACACTCCCGCGGCGAGAGTGGCGCAACGGGCTGGCCGAGGTGGTCAAGCACGGCCTCATCGGGGCCCCGGCGCTCTTCGAACGGTTGGAAACAGCGGCGACCGATGCCCTGGCTGCTGACCGCGAGTTCGTACGTGAGGCAGTGCAGGTCAAGATCGCCGTCGTGGAAGAGGACCCGTTCGAGCACGGTCGCCGGACGACGTTAAACCTCGGCCACACTTTCGCCCATGCCTTCGAGGTGCTGAGTGACTTCAAGATCGCCCACGGCGAGGCCGTGGCGATTGGGCTGGTGGCAGCGGCACGGCTCTCGGCGGAGTTGGGCCACGCGGCGCCGGCGCTGCCTGATCGCGTGGAGGCGCTGTTGCGGCGTCTTGGATTGCCCACCGCCTT
This sequence comes from Chloroflexota bacterium, assembly GCA_003520455.1. Next base: position 1,880 of record DOUV01000884.1, read on the forward strand.
CGACCACGCCGCGCCTGAAGCGGTCTGGCAGGTGATGCAGGGCGACAAAAAGAAGGTTGGCCGGCGGCTGCGCTTCGTGCTGGTGCGGGAGGTCGGCGAGGTCTTTGTCACCGATCAGGTTCCGGAGGCCGGGGTATATTGTGTACTGGTTGGATTGAAAAGGAGGTAGAGGATGGCAGACCTGGAATTCTTAGTCCTGCACGGTCCGAACCTGAATCTGCTCGGCGTGCGCGAACCGGAGGTCTACGGGCTGTTAACGCTCTCTGAGATGAACCAGCGCCTGACCGCCCGCGCCGGCGAGTTGGATGTAGCCGTACGGATACTTCAATCGAACCACGAGGGGGAACTGATTGATGCAATCCATGATGCCCGCGTGTGGGCGGCCGGGATCGTGATCAACCCTGGTGGACTCACCCACACGTCGGTCGCCCTGCGCGACGCGATTGTCGGCGTGGGCCTGCCGACCGTGGAGGTGCATCTGAGCAACATCTTCGCCCGCGAGCCGTTCCGCCACCACTCCTACCTCTCCCCGGTCTGTGTCGGGGTCATCAGTGGTTTTGGCTGGCGCAGCTACGTTTTGGGGCTCGAGGCCCTGGTTGGGCAAGTGCAGGCCACAAAACGTGATACGTGACGGAATCGGTCACGTACCACGCATCACATCTACCGATCCCAGCTAAAACGCCGAACGAACGGCGGCATCTTCGCAACGGCGGCGATGGTCGCCTGGCGGTTCCCGGCGAAGCTGTCCCACCAGGCGTTGTCGTCGCCTTTGTCGGCGATCAGCCAAACGCAGTAGGCAAAGAAGTAGTCCGGAAGTGGCTGGTCGTTGCTCAAGGTGCCGGTGCGGAACCAGTTGAACATCTCGACGTGGAAGTCCCGGTGGCGCGTCTCGTCGATTGGCGGGAAGCGTCCGTCGTTGGCGGCGTTAATCTTCCAGCCACCCTCACCGGCGACCATTGGCGGGACCCGGCCGATCCGGCGTTGGAAGATATCGGCGAAGTACAGGAAGCCAAGGGCGCCGTTGAGATCCTCGGTGTAGTTCGGCGGGTGGTTCATCCCGTAGGGGTGGGGTATAAAGAAGAAGCGGTCGAGGACGGCCTCGCCCTGCTGGACCTGGAGGCGCGTGATCGCGTTCTCCAACCACTCCGGGTTGATAAACTGCCAGCCGACATAGCCGCCCGCGTTATAGACATCGCGGGTCGCCTGCATCAAACGTTTGAGAAATTTCCCCTCGTTAATCTGATCGGGATCCTCGTCCCATTCCGCCGGGAGGCTAGGCTCGTTATAGAGTTGCATGTACGGCGGCAGCCCCGCCGCCTCGATGATACGAATGTCGCGCTCCCACCCGTAGTAGCTTTCCGATGGCCGCAGCATCTTCCGCCAGACCGGGGTGATCCCGGCCTGAGCAAACGCTGGGGCGGCCATTTTGAGTTGGTTCTCGTCAGCGTAGACCACCAGGGTCCATTTGGCGCCGAGCTGCTGCAAGCGGGCGATGTTGGCGCGTAGCGCCTCCTCACCGAAGTACTGGTCGCGCACGAAGTGCATGCAGCGCCCGTTATCTTCGGCCGGGCGCGGCCAGTCTTGCAGTGCCATCGCCGGCAGATCGGTGCGTAGGCTGAGCGGTTCCGGCTTCGATGGTTCTTCTGCCTCCTTGGTTGGTTCGGGGGTCTCCGTTGGAGTCGCTGTGGCTGTTGCGCTCGGAGTTGGCTGGGAGACGGCGAGTGGGGGGGCGGCCGGCGGTTCTGCCTTGCTCACCAACGGCAGGTAGAACGTGAAGCCTCGACTGGGGAGGCTCGGCACCACGGCGGCCGGGGTCGTCACGGACTCGGCTGGCGCCAGCGGGCGAACGGCTCGTGTGGACAAGGCCGTCGGGCGCGGGGGCTCTGGGGGAATTTGGTACGCCCGCGCCAGGGAGCAGCCCAGGCTCAGAACGAGCACCAGCAGCAGCCCCCATGGGCTAAATTTCAAGATGTTCATAGCAGCAGTATGCTGGGGGCGGTACGTCCCGTCAAACCTGACGAAGGAGCGGACGGCGGCCTTGGAGGTTGGGCGATGACCAGCGGATTGGGTCGTGGTACGAGTCGGAGACATTGGAGTTCCGACTCTGCTTGATGAAAAATTGATTGACACCCCTATAGGCGCATGCTACAATAGCCCGACTGTTGAAATTGGAAGTGCGGGCCATTAGATTTCAGGTCAGGCCGCGCAAACTGCTCTGGTTTTCCCCGGCACAATCCCCTTGCTATCTAACCTCGCACTTATCTAGCTAGACTTCTGTTTTGAGGAGGACGTTGGCATGAAGAGTTATCAGCCGGCCGACTTGCGCAATGTGGCGCTGGTATCCCATGGTGGGGCCGGTAAGACGACGCTAGCGGAAGCGATGCTCTACAAATCGGGCGCGACCACTCGACAGGGGAATGTCGAAGAGGGCAACACGGTTTCGGATTTTGATCCTGAGGAACAACGCCGCCAAGTCTCGATCAACACCAGCGTCATTCCGGTCGAGTGGCGTGACTGCAAGATCAACCTGATTGACACGCCCGGCTATGCTGATTTCGCCGGGGATGCGAAGAGCGGTCTGCGGGTGGCGGATTCGGCGGTGATCGTGGTGGACGCCGTCGCCGGTCCGGAGGTCGGAACGGAACTGATGTGGCAGTACGCGTCTGAGCGCGAGCTACCCCGGATGGTCTTCGTCAACAAGATGGATCGAGACAATGCCCGCTTCGACCGCGCCCTCGAGCGCTTGCGCGAGGTCTTTGACAACGTCAAATTTGTCGCGTTGCAGATTCCGATGGGTCAGGGTGGTGACTTCAGGGGTGTCATTGATGTCATCGAGCGAAAGGCCTACACGGGTGCCGGGAAGCCAGGGGAAATTCCGGGGGAATACACCGACCAGGTGGATGTCGCCAATGTTGAGCTGATGGAGGCGGCTGCCGAGGCCGATGACGAGCTTCTCCTGAAATATCTTGATGGCGAGGAGCTCACCCCCGAGGAGGTCTGGCACGGGCTCAAAGCGGGCGTGCTTCAGGGCTCGATTGTCCCGGTGCTGGCGGGGTCGAGCAAGCAGAACATCGGCATCAGTGCGCTGGCAAGCGCCATCTGCGATCTGCTGCCCAGCCCGCTGCAAGCGTTGCCCGAGGTGGCCGAGCTGAACGGGGCGGAGGTTGAGCTGAAACGCGATCCCAACAGCCCGCTGGCGGTCCTGGTCTTCAAGACCATCGCCGATCCTTTCGGCAAGGTTTCGTACCTTCGCGTCTTCTCAGGCACGCTCCATGCCGACAGCCGGGTCCTGAACCCTCGCACCGGTGAGGAGGAGCGGATCGCCCAACTCTACAACATGCGTGGCAAGGAGCAGCTTCCCACGAAGGCGCTCGTTGCGGGCGACATTGGCGGGGTCGTCAAGCTGAGTGAGACGGCGACGGGCGACACCCTGGCTGACCGGGCGAATCCTTACGTTTTGAAGCCGATCAAGTTCCCCGACCCGGTCTTTGTTGTCGCGATCTTCCCGAAGAGCCAATCCGATGTGGACAAGCTCATGCCGGCCCTGCAGCGGCTTGTCGAGGAGGATCCCACCCTCCGGGCGGAGCGCCAGCTGGAGACCAGGCAGACGCTGCTTCAGGGGCTCGGTGACCAGCACATTGATGTGGCGCGCAACCGGTTGGAGTCCAAGTACGGCGTTCACATCAACATTGAGCAGCCGCGGGTTCCCTATCGTGAGACTGTCGCCCGGACAGCCGCGGCGCAGTATCGTCACAAGAAGCAGACCGGTGGCGCCGGGCAGTTTGCCGAGGTTCACATGCGGGTTGAGCCGCTCCCACGAAGCGAAGGGTTTGAGTTCGCCAACGCGGTGTTCGGTGGGGCGATCTCAAACAACTTCATGCCCTCGATAGAGAAGGGGGTCAAGTCGGTGCTGGAGCAAGGGGTCATCGCGGGCTATCCGGTGGTGGATGTGAAAGCCGTCGTCTACGACGGCAAGGAGCACCCGGTCGACTCCAAGGATATCGCCTTCCAGGTCGCGGGCCGCGAAGCCTTCAAATCCGCTTTCCGCGAGGCCAGCCCGATCCTTCTGGAGCCGATCTACACGGCACGAGTCACGGTTCCGGAGCAGTTCATGGGCGATATCATGGGCGACTTCAATACCCGCCGCGGCCGTATCCTGAATATGGAACAGGAGCGCGGCAAAGCCACGATCACGGCGCTGGTGCCCCTGGCTGAAATGCTCCGTTACGCCACCGACCTGCGCTCGATGACCCAGGGTCGCGGGCTGTACACGGTCGAGTTGAGCCACTATGATCCTGTGCCCGCCCACCTCGCCCAGAACATTGTTGCTCAGGCGAAGAAGGAACGCGAGGAAGAGTAGAGATGCCCCCGCCGAGGTATCTCTACTCATGGTCCCTGGGAATACCGGAGGCGCCGCTTGTTGTCAGGTGGCGCCTCCGGTGTATCGTCTGCCCGCACCTTGGAGACCGCCGAGCGCAGCGTACTCCGAGTCGGAGGAATAGCGCGGTGCACCCGAAACGCGATCCAACGACCCCGGAATCCTGTTTCTCCTGGCGGCAGATATGGCCGTTAGGACTGGATGCCGACCAGTTTGAAGAAGATCTTGGTGAGAAAGCGCAACAATTGCTGGGACCCGGAGAGATGCGGCAGGCGGCTGAGGGCGCGATCGTAGGAGAGGAGTGCTTCGAGGAAGGCACGGCGCTGGAGTTGCAGGCGCGCCAGGTAGCGGAGGGTATCAGCCTCGAGCTCAAGCTGCCCGGCCTGCATGAACAGGTCTGCGGCCTGGGTGAGATAGCCTTCCGCGTGCATGGACTGCCCACGGTGCACGAGGAGAGTCGCCAGGTTACCCATCACTTTGGCCTGGCCATCAATCGCCCCGGCTTTGGCAAAGAGCGCCATCGCCTCCTGGTAGGCCATCTCGGCGTCATAGAGATTCCCCATGCGTTGGTGGGCGACTCCCAGGTTTGTGAGGGCCTCGGCTTCAGCGTAGGTATCGCCGATGCTCGCCCAGGCGGCACGGGCCTCAGTGAAGGCAGCGATAGCGGTGGCGTAATCACCGTGCTGATAGGCGTCGAGGCCGGCGCCCTGCTCTCTCACACGCTCCATGGGTTTCTTCCCTCGCACTCCGATCACGGGCACACTGGAGTATGCCATATCGAGACGGCGATCTGCCATAGGCCAATGGCTCTAATGCTCGTCAGGGGCGGAACGGCAGGGTGGCACGGGCATCCCAGTGCGGCAGGGCCAGCGTCAATGGGTCCTGACCCTCTGAGAAGCACCAGTAGTGAAGGGCAGCAACCACAGGCCTTCTCTAAAGACAATCTCTGCCATAACGCCGGGCCGCCAGACGTGAGGTGGCCTGGGGCCAACCGTAAATGTGCCAGGAACGCAAAGGTCGAAGGAGGTCCTCTTCGCGTCACCACAGGTTCGTAGTGCGCTTCAGCGCGCCCCTCCAAAGCAGCTTCCCAACCGCAAGGCTGATGGGCACAATGCGGCTCTTTTGAGGGCGGGGCGGCTCGCAGAAAGCCCTCAAAGATTTCGGGCGTCTGGCCCGCTTCAAGGTCTCGCCAGAGTCCTAGAGAGCCGGTCAAGAAAT
>DOUV01000884.1:7600-10106 GCA_003520455.1 Chloroflexota bacterium
ACGGTCCCCACCAGACTTCGGAAGTCTGAGTACTTGACCGGTGCTCTAGAGGGCCTCGGTTGGGGGTACTGTCTTGAGGGCGAGACGGACGACGACGCGGGTGCCGTGGTCGGCCTGGCTCTCGATGCGAAGATCAGCCTGGATCAACTCGGCCCGCTCGCGCATGTTGACGAGACCGAGGCTGCCGGATCGATCGTATGTTGCCTGGGTACGTTGCAGATCGAAGCCGTACCCATCGTCCTGGACGAGTACCTCGAGAACGTCGGCGCTGAGTTCGACGCTGACCTGGATCGTGGTGGCCTTCGCGTGCTTGAGGGCGTTGGTGACGGCCTCCTGGATGATGGCGAAGAGGGTCCGCTCGATCTTGGGCGGCAGGCGCGGCAGATCGCACGGGATTGCCAACACGACTCGAGTGCCCGTACTTCCGCGCTCGTTTAGACGAGTAACGTACGACTCCAGCGCTGCAGCCAGCCCCTGCGTCTCAAGCACGATCGGGCGAAGTTCGAAGAGCAGGGTGCGGGTCTCCTGGATGGCCCGGTTGGCGATCTCGTAAATGGTCTCAAGTTCGGCATCAACCCGCTCGGGAGCGTGCTGCCAGAGCCGGCGTGCATGCTCGACGTTCATCGCCAGCGCCGAGAGAAGCTGAACGGTGCCATCGTGAAGGTTGCGGGCCAGTTCTCGGCGGACCTCTTCCTGCGCTTCGATGATCCGGTCGTGTTCCTCCTGTAGATTGCGATAGAGCCGCGCGTTTTCGACGGCAATCGCCGCCTGGCTCGCCAGAGCGCGGAGAAGTTCCAGATCCTCTTCGTCAAAACCGCTGTCACTCGGCTTGTTGAGAACCTGCAGCACGCCGATGGTGCGGCCCTTCATCTGCAGTGGAACACAGAGGATGCTCCGGGTCACGAAGCCGGTGGTCCGATCCACATTTCGATTGAACCGCGGGTCGGCGCCCGGATCGTTGACGATAAGAGGTTGGCCGGTCCTGGCCACCCAGCCTGCGATGCCCTGTGTGATCGGCATGCGGAACTGGCGGAGTTGGTCGCGTTTGGCGCCGTGGACGATCTCGTAGACCAACTCGTTGGTCTCGTTGTCTAGCAGCATCAGGGAACTGGCTTGCGCCTGCATGATCGCCATCGCCTGTCGCATCGTCTCCTGCAGGAGTTGGGGGAGGTCGAGTGTGGACGCGAGGGCCTGCCCGATCTCGGACAGGAGGGCGGCGCGTTCGAGACGACTCTGGGTGAGGGCGAGTTCCTGGAGCAAACCGCCGATCGCACCGAGAATCGCGGCGAGAGCCCGAAGGTGGGCCTGACGAGTCTGGTCCAGGTGTTGGTGTGGTGGGAATACCAGGAGGCAGGAACCCACCACGGTTGCCAGGCCACTGAGTGGGAGTTCCACAATCGGGCGACCATCTTGCAAGATGGCGGGCTTCGTGGCTCTGGTCAACGCCGATCCGGGGTCGCCCGGCGACGGCCGGGTCCGCTCCCACTGTTCCACCACCGCCCATGTTGAGTCCGGCAGATGCCCTGCTCGTAGCAGGACCGTCTGGCGGCCACAGGCGAAGTAAAGGGCTCCGCCGTCGGCCCCTGCCGCCTCGAGAAGTCGCTCCAGGCCCTCTCGAAGGGCAGTGTTCGGCTCGCGCTGCCGAAGGATCGGGAGGAGACTGGCGAGCGAGCGGTCAAGCGCTGGAAACGGACCAGGTGTCATTCAGGCCTTTCCTGACGAGCCATGTCTCCGAGTAGCTGGCTGAGGGTGAGCAGGTCGTCAGGTGGTAGAGAGGCAAGCTGGCGAGCCGCGGCCAGTGCGGCCGCGTTCGCCGGGTCGGCAACCCAGTCTGCCAGTTCGGGAGAGAGGTGCGCAAGGGGAGCACTGGATGCTTCCCCGTGATCCAGGGCAAAGAAGTCGCCCAGCGGTCGCCCCAGCCGCCGGGCAACCGTAGCCAGCGCCGCGATCCCGATCGGCTGTATCCCTGCTTCCACGGCTTCCCATTCTTGGGGTGACAGCCCGGCGGCAACTGCCACCTCGTCTACCGTGATGGCGGCGGCGGTTCGGGCAGCCCGCAGGTTCTGGGCAACGTGCTCGGCCGGCCCAATGTCTCGCGGCGCGGTCGGCTCATCGGCAAACTGGTCGATCGTGACGGCCAGTCGCTGGGCAAGAGCATGGAAGTAGGAGGCGGGAATATCCTGTTCTCCGGCCTCCCAGGTCGCGAAGTCGGCAACATCCACTCCCAGCCAGGCCGCACACTGCTCCTGGGTCAGCTGGGAAGATCCGCGAGCCATCTGCAGGATCAGACCATTCATGATCCGTCGGAGACGCAGTTCGCCACCTGCTGAAACGTCTTTCATGCCGCTGTCCTGCCCTGGAGAGGGTTACCGATCGTCGCATCGACGCATAGAGTGACAACCCTCGAAATGGTATGATGCATACAGCACGCCTGGTGCTGGATTCTACCAAAGACGGTAGACACGCGCAATAGGAGGCACCGCCTAGAGCATCGGTCAAGGAGTCG
>DOUV01000884.1:10183-16152 GCA_003520455.1 Chloroflexota bacterium
GCCGTGCGCCCCTCCTGTAGCGGCCTTGGGCGCGCTGAAGCGCGCACTACGAACCTGAAAGCACCTTCACAAGGTGCTTTGCAATCGTCTCGGTGACTCCTTGACCGGCGCTCTAGCGCGGGCTGCTGAAAAGTGGGGTGTGCAAGCTGCGATGCCACTCTGTTCGCGGGAGCACGAGAGACGAGACTGTGGCGGTTGTTTTAATGTCGCGTGGCAAGCCGTGGGGCGACAGAAAGCAGGCTGGCAGACGGGTTGCAAGCCTCCTGATGCAAGGTTGGCAGAGGAGTACCTATCTTAGAGTCACATTGGCGGGGCCTCTGAGACGTGGTATACTCTGTCCCATCTCCAACTGGCCTCTCGGCGCGGTACCCTATCCCGCACACGCGTTCGTGCCAACTGTTGTGTAAGGAGAACTTCTACTCCCATGATTGATGCTCAGCGCTTTCCTGGACGCGGGCAGGTGGCGATCCTGCGCACCGCTCCCGCGACAGTTTTGGACGATTATCATCGCCTCATGAATTTGGCCGGGTATCAACAGAATCTGCCCAAGGATCATGAGACGATTCTGAAGATCAATATCTCCTGGCAACTCTGGTATCCTGGCTGTTCCACGCCGCCCTGGCAGCTCGAGGGAGTGACCAAGACCCTACTTCGAGACGGATACGGTAAAGAGTCACTGATTGCAGCCCACAACCGCACGGTCGTCGTCAGTGCGAAGGAAGGTGAGGTCAATAATCGGCACAAGGCTGTGGTGGACAAGTACGCGCTGCGCAACGTCCATATCTATGAGCCTGAGATCGAGTGGGTACGTTACGAGCCGAAGCGTAAATTTCTGGTGCTCGATGCGATCTACCCCGAGGGAGTCCACATCCCGCGGTTTTTCTACAATCGCAATATCATCCACCTGCCGCAGACCAAGACCCACGTCTTCACGACGATGACGGGGGCGATGAAGAATGCCTTCGGCGGCCTGCTGAACGAGAGGCGCCACTGGACCCACGCAGTGATCCACGAGACCCTGGTGGATCTCCTCCAGATTCAGCAAGATATCCACAGTGGCCTCTTCGCTGTCATGGATGGGACGCTGGCCGGCGATGGCCCGGGCCCGCGCGCGATGCGCCCCCACGTCAAGAACGTGATCCTCGCTTCGGCCGATCAGGTGGCGCTCGATGCCACCGCCGCACGGATCATGGGATTCGATCCCATGAGTATCAAGTTCCTCCGGTTGGCCCATGAGCGTGGTCTCGGCGTGGCCGACCCGCGCGCGATCAAGATTGTGGGGGACGAGGCCACTGCGCGCGAGAATTGGCACTTCCGCGGCAATGAGAACACCTTCGCCAGTCGCGGTCAGAAGTTCATCTACCACGGTCCGCTGAAGCCGCTCGAGCCGATGCTGCTGCGCTCGCCGCTCACGCCGTGGAGCTACATCGCCTCGAATCTGTACCACAACACGTTCTGGTATCCCTTCGTGGGCTACCCGCGCGTGCAGCATATCCTGAATAACACCGACTGGGGCGCCCTGCTGCGCACGTACGGCGACGCGCCGATCAATTCCGGCTACTCATCGAAGCTTCCCTTTGCTGGACTCATGGTGACCGGCGCCATGATGCTGGCCGGAACGCTTTGGGCACTCAATCTCCCGCGCCGTCTCTAGTCTACGCTCCCACGCGGGTGCCCAGACCAGTCACGTCACCCGCTGGTCCAGGCACCCGCTCTTGAGACTTTTATGCAAGAGCGGCAGCCTCGCGCGCAAGATCAAACAGCCGTGATCGGTGAGCTCATCTTGATCGCTGACGACGAGCCGGATGTGCTCGAGGTGTCCCGCTACACACTCCAACTCGAAGGCTACCGTGTCCACGTCGCTCGTGACGGGCTGGAGGCGGTCGAGCGGGCGCGTCACACTCCGTTTGACCTCTTCCTCACTGACCTCAAGATGCCACGCCTCGGGGGGTTAGATGCCTTTCGGCGGATCCGGGAGTTCGAGCCGGCGATTGTGGGCGTGGCGATGACCGGTTACGGTACCATGACGACCGCCATCGAGGCCCTCAAGCTGGGCTTCAGTGAATTTGTCATCAAGCCCTTCACTCCCAAGGAGTTGTCGGCGGCAGTCTCTCGGGCGTTCGAGAAGGAGCGGCTTCGGCGCGAGAACGTGCGCCTTAAAGCCCTGATTCCGCTCTTCGAGTTGAGCCGCGCCTTCATGTCCACCACCGACGTCCAGCGCCTGCTTGATAAAGTGGCGCAGACCGGTCTGCGTGAGACCCACGCTGATCGGGCCGCTTGTCTACTCATCGAGCCCGGGACGGACCGCTTCCGCCTGGCCGCGCGGGCCGGCAAGTCGCTCGATCCGTCGCTCTCTCCGGTGTGGGATCGGCTCGGCCGGCAGGTGGCGCGCACTCGCCAGCCTCTGGTGGTTGATCCCAATCGCAGTCCGGCATCCTTTCTCTTAGCGGGCGAGGCTCTTGAGACTGGGGTGATCGTCGCCCTGCCCCTGATCGTGCAAGATCGCATGATAGGTGTTCTCCTCCTGGGAAAGCCGTCAGGGGCCCCCCCGTTCAGCCAGAGCGACACCGAATTGCTGAGTGTCCTTGCGGGACAGGCTGCGGTCGCGATCGAGAATGCCACCCTCTTTCGCAAGATTCAGGATGCCTACCGCGAACTCGAAAAAACTGACCACCTCAAGAGCGAGTTTATCAACGTCGCGGCGCACGAGTTGCGCACCCCGCTCGCGTTGATTCTAGGCTACGCCGGGCTGCTGGAGGAGAGCGTTGAGGGTGAAGCCCGCGAATACCTGCAGGCTATTCTGCAGAGCGGCACGCGCCTGCGCACGATTGTGGATGACATGGTGAACCTTCGCTCCCTCGAGCTGAAGCAGGTTCGGTTGACCCGGCAGCCGATCTCACTCGAGGAAGTCATCGCAGCAGCCGTCGACGCGTTTCAGCCCCTGGCCGCCAGCAAGCGCATCCGCCTGTACTGCGACGTTCCGGCTGAGTTGGCCCAAATCGAGGCCGACCCTCAAAAGTTGGAGTTGATCCTGGGGAATCTGCTCTCGAATGCGATTAAGTTCACGCCGCCGGGCGGCGAAGTCGCGGTCATCGTGCGCTCAAGCGCAGAGCGTGAGTGTGATGACGTGGTCGTCCGAGTCCGCGATAGTGGCCCGGGCATTCCCCTCCCGGCACGCGAGCAGATTTTCGCGCGTTTCTACCAGGTTGAAGAGTCGCTCACGCGCGCGCACAATGGAATCGGCCTCGGCCTGGCCATCGTCCGTGGCATGGTGGAGTTGCACGGTGGGCGCGTTTGGGTGGAAAGCGAGGTGGAGCAGGGAAGTACCTTTGCGTTCACGATTCCGCGGTCGCCAGCCGGAGGCTAACCGCGGTCCAGCCGTGGGTTCCGCTTAATCTCCGACTGATCCTTGCACAAGTTGCTGAAGAAGCGGCGTGGCCCGTGACTGCGATTCCGTCAAAGATCATGCATCACACATTGCGACACCCCGGATCGAAAGCCACGCATAGATCAGTCGCGTCCAGCGGTCAAACAGTTTGGAATGCGACGTCTCTGGCGCAGATCCATGATTGGGAACGAGAATAGTATCTGAACTGTTGTGCCATAGGAGCAGTGATGACCACCATCGCCCCCCTCATCGAAGATCTGCTCGAGCCCCGGACCGTAGAGGAGAGCGGTCTCAGCGTTGGCTTTCTGTCTGACTTAGTGTTAAAAACCATCTACTCCACTGGGGAGCTCAGCGCGCAACAGATTGCCGAACAGACCAGGCTCTCCTTTATCGGCGTCCTCGAACCGGTTTTGGAGTTCCTCAAACGCGAGGAACTCGTGAGCATCACGGGAAGCATCGGCTTTGGCGAGCGAGGCTACCGGTACAGCATCTCACAAAAGGGGATCGTGCGCGTGCGCGAGGCATTGGAGCGCAGCCAGTACATCGGCCCGGCCCCCGTCACACTAGAGGCCTACCGGCGCGTGGTTCTCTCCCACTCACTGCAAAATGTGCGTGTGGGGCCAGAAGATGTGCGCCGCGCCCTGTCTCATCTCGTCCTGAGCCAGGAAATGCTCGACCGGATTGGCCCGGCGGTGAATTCGGCCCGCTCGCTCTTCCTCTACGGTTCACCTGGGAACGGCAAGACGACCATCGCCAGCGCGATCACGTCCATGCTCAAGGGAGATATCTCCGTACCCTACGCTGTGGCCATCGGCACCAACGTCATCCGAGTCTTCGATGCCCTGAACCATCACCCCATCGAGGAGAGCGAGAAGGCGACCGATACAGGCGGTCTGCGCGACCGGCGGCGGGACCAGCGCTGGGTCAAGATCAGGCGTCCCATGATCATGGTCGGCGGCGAGTTGACCCTGGAGACTCTGGACCTGATCTTCGATCCGACCTCCAAAACGTACGAAGCGCCGTTTCAGATGAAGGCCAACGGTGGGCTCTTCTTGATCGATGACTTCGGGCGCCAGCAAGTCCGGCCTCGGGATCTGCTCAACCGTTGGATTGTGCCGCTAGAGACCCGGGTTGATTTCTTGACACTTCAGACGGGCATGAAGATCGAGATTCCCTTCCAGGTCTTGATCGTCTTCAGTACCAACCTTGATCCGAAGGAATTGGTGGACGAGGCTTTCCTGCGCCGGATCCGGCACAAGCTCGAAGTTGGCAATCCGACTGATCGTGAGTACCATGAAATCTTCCAGCGAATGTGCAAGCTACGCAAGATCGAGTACGATCAACCGGCCTTTATCTACCTCCTCAAGGAGCACTACATCAAACCCCGGCGTGAGCTGAAAGCCGTGCACCCGCGCGATATCCTGGATCAGATTATTGACATCGCCAACTATCGGGGCATCCGGCCGACGTTGAGTAAAGAGCTGATTGACCAGGCTTGCACCGCGTATTTCGTCGATTTGTAGCGGTAGAGTCCAAAGTCGTTGAAAGGTTGTTCATGCAGCGCATCCCCTGGCGTGATGTCCGTGTGCCAGCCTTCGATCGCCGCAACTGGTTGCTTGCGACGGTGTTGGTCGGTGTCGTCACCTTGCTGCTCTTCACCGTCTTTGCGATTGATTTCAACCACCAACGTGCTCAGCAGCGGCGGCTTGAGGCTGAGTTGGAACGCAACGCCCTCTTCGTGGCGACCGCCCAGCCCGCGGCTACGGCAGTCGCCCAGCTCGAGATCCAGCTTGAGAATGCGCAGCGGCGCCTGGCTCAGGCCGAGGCCGCGTTGCCCGGGCCGGACCAACAGGTGGGCGTTGTCCAGCGGATTCTGGCTGCCGCCGACGTCAGTGGTGTGACCGTCAGCCAACTCCAGGCGGCGGGCGAAGAGACCACTGGCGTCGTAACCACGCTACGCTATGAGTTTGCGGCCGAGGGCCCCATCCAGGCCTTGGGCGACTTTGCCGCGCGCCTCGAGCGCGAGGCCTTCCCGGCCGCCCGCCTGACCGCGGTGCGGATCAGCCAGCAGGACGATCATAACGTGCTATCGGGCACCCTTGTCATCTACGGCTCCAGCCTGACCGGTGGCATCCTGACGCTTCCAACTCAGGGTCCCGAAGAACGCGCGGCCGAACTGCGCGCCCAGCTCCAGGGCGCGCTCGATGATCAGGATTATGAGACGGCGCTGAGCCTTCTCACGCGCCTGCGGGCGCTCGAGCCCAACGCCCCCGATCTCGACGACCTGTTCTATACCACGTATGTGGCCTACGGCGAGTATCTCCTCGCCCTCAACCGCCCCGACCTGGCCGAAGAGCAGTTCACCGCAGCGCTCGAGATTCGCAGCGACGGCGAGGAGGCAGTGTTAGGGCTGCTCAAGGTGGCCGCCGCACGCACGCCAACCCCGCCGGTTGGGGGGACGGGGGTTGCACAGGTCGTGCCAACCGCGACACCGATTCCGGTCGCTACTGCGACACCCCCCAGTGCCGTCGCCAGCGCAACGACGTTCCCGCCGACCGTCGTGCCGCCGCCGACCAACACG
>DOUV01000867.1 GCA_003520455.1 Chloroflexota bacterium
CGATCCGGGCCGCCGACGCCGCCGACCGGGAGGCTCGGGAACGGGAAGGGCGACCCAAGAAGCCGGGGCGACCGCCCAATCCCTCAGATACGCCCCCACCGGACGCCCAGCGCAACTTCACCGACCCCGACGCGCGGATCATGAAGAACAGTGACAAGGCCTACGTGCAAGCGTACAACGTCCAGGCGGCCGTGGATCGCCGGGCCCAGATCATCGTCGGCTGTGACCTGACCAACCAGGCGGCGGACGCGCCCCATCTGCTGCCCATGGTCGAGCAGGTCCGGGAGGTCACCGGCCGCTTGCCCGACCAATGGAGCCGCGATGCCGGTTATTTCAGTGCGGACAACGTGGCCGTGCTGGAAGCGCAGGGCCTCGACGTCGACATCCCACCAGACCGCCAGAAGCACCGGCCGACCGGCGAAGCCTCCGAGCCGTTGACCGAAACCCGGCTGACTGAGTCCCCTGGCATCACCCAGCCGGCGGTGGAGTCCAATGGAACCGACGCGTCCATGCCAGGCAGGGTCCTCGATCCGCCGGGGTACGAGGCTGAGGCCAGTGCCCAGGCCCGCCTGCGGGCCAAGCTGGCCACACCGCAAGGCCAGGCGACCTACAGCCGGTGCAAAGAGACGGCCGAACCGGTCTTTGGTCAGATCAAGCAAGGCCGCGGCTTGCGGCGCTTCCTGTTGCGGGGCTTGACCAAGGTCAAGGCCGAATGGACGGTGTGGTGTTTGACCCATAATCTGCTCAAGATTGCGCGGGCACTGGTGGCGAAACCGGCCCTTCGGGAGCCACTGAAGGCCGCGTAGGTTGAGAGAAAGCCTCAAGACAGGCTGCCTCAAACCGGCTGCGCTCTGCGGTGTCCCCCTTTTGGCGACTATCACGCATCTTACTCAGACAGACTCCTAGCCTAAGTTTTGTGCAACCAGAGGCCGAATTACGAAAAACGGCCCAAAACGATCATATTTCCAGGGCCTGACGCCAGCAGTGGGCCAGTCGCGAGCAGTCGCCAAGCGGGATTCAGTCATTACACCCCTGCCAGCAAGGCGAACCTTCGCGGTTGGTGATCCTTCTACCGGCCTATGCAAGCGTCATTTGCTCAGCCCTATGCTATTTGAAACTGTTGTACCTCAAGATATGGCGTCGGTGACGAGAGTCACCACAACATCTTGAGGTCACGAAAAAATGACAAAATACCCCGATTTTCGTGATTTGCCCGCTGGTTGCACAAAACCTACGCTAGGAACTCGAGTTTAGACAACCGATGAGTTGAAAAGGGAAGAGGCGGCTGGGATTTGCCCAAACCGCCTCGCGGTAGAATCATAGTAGGTGATGAACAAACAAGATTCTACCGCAGAGCAGCTTACCAAGTTGAAAGCCTTCCGTCAAATGGTGTATGAGGAAGGGCTGGGCAAACGACGGGATGCCCAGTTCGAGTTGCTGGATGTAGTGGCAACCGGTCGTCGCATTGGCTCGTTTCCAGAGTTGAGCCTGTCGCCGCTCTTTCGCCGCACCTGGTCAAGCGCCTACAAAGCGCTGGAAGCGGGTAGCCTGCAGGAGGCGCGAGTGCGACGTTTGGTAGTCGAACAGGTGCCGGAGCAGGAGACGGTGGTGTGTGCTCGAGACGGGACGGCTTGGCCCCGGCCCGCTGCGCCGACCCTCCCGGACCGGCAGTATGTGCCCAGCCCGACGGCGAGCGTGAACGGGACGAGTGTTGTGGTGGGACAGCCCTACTCCCTCTTGGTGTGGGTCGAGCAACCCGCCAGTTATCATTGATCGGGTGATAATGTACCAGGGATCTTCACCCAAAGCGGGTTCTCCCGCACTTTATGTGATTGGGGACTTGACTGAACGTAGATAATGGGAGCCATCCAGAAAAGGAGGCTCCCAATGACGCTGACCGAACTGTTGCTGCCTGAAGGCGCAAGGATGCAGGTGGAGAGGGCTGAAGTCGAAGACAACAGGTTGGTATTGACCATATCAAGTGCCACCACTAGGGCTCGCTGTCCGTATTGTGGCACCGAATCCAGCCGGATCAACAACCACTACTATCGAAAACCGGCAGATGTACCTTGTGGCGGCTATGCCGTCCAACTGCGGATAAAGGTGCCCTGTTTCTTTTGTGAGAACGAAGCCTGTGAGCACTGCACATTTGCCGAAAGGTTTCCCGATGTCGTGGCCCCGTACGCTCGTCGCACCCAACGACTGGTCACCCAACAACAGCAAGTGGCCTTTGAGAGCAGCGGCGAAGCTGGTGCGCGCCTGCTTAGCATAGTGGCCATGCCTGTGAGCCCGGACACCCTGATTCGCCTGGTCCGCAGTGCCCCAGAGCCAGTGCTCGAAACACCCAGGGTCCTTGGCATTGATGATTGGGCGAAGAAGACAGGGCAGACCTATGGGACGATGCTGGTCGATCTGGAAAGACAGCGCCCCGTCGATGTGTTGCCAGACCGTTCGGCCGCCTCAGTGGAGCAATGGCTCGCCGACCATCCGGGCGTGGAGATCATCACCCGAGACCGCTCGGGCGAATATGCCGCTGGCGTGACGGCCGGTGCCGCCAAGGCGACCCAGGTGGCTGACCGATTTCACCTGCTCCAGAATCTGAGCGACACGCTGAAACGCATGTTTGACCGCCAGCCCAAAAAACTGCGAGAAGCCGCCAAACAAGCCGCCGAGATGATGGCCACGTCGCCAGCAGAGACGATAGAAGAATCTGGGATGGAGCAGGCGATGCCAGGTGACGAAAACGCCAGCATCCCCACCGCAAGACAAGACGACAAGCCGATGCAGGATGCAGTTCAGGCAAAACCAGCCGTCCCAACCGCAGCGCAAGTCCGGTTTGCCGAGGTGAAAACGCGCCAGGCGCAAGGATGGAGTCAGCGTGCTGTGGTCGACCAGCTGCAGATGAGCCGTGGCACCGTTCGCAGATACTGGTCGCTGGATGACGATCCCGAACGGCAACCTGGACCGCAGTCAGTTTCGTCGGTGGCCTCCTATCTGCCCGCTCTGCGGCAGCGCTGGCAGGAAGGATGCCAAAACCGAAAACAGCTCTTCGCCGAACTGCAGGACCAAGGCTATGCCGGCAGTTACGCCAGTGTGTGGCGTGCCACCAACCGCTGGGCGACAGACGGGGTGATCGCCATCCGGGACAGCACCCCGCCCCTATCGATTCCCTCGCTCTCCGCCCGTCGGGCCGCCTGGCTCTTCTCGACTCGATCAGATGATCTCGAAGCGGAGCAGCTACACCTGCGAGACGCATTACGCCATGTCTGCCAGGGAGCCGAAGAGGTCTACGATCTGGCGCAGTCTTTTGGAGCGATGATTCGCAACCGTCAGGTAGATGCTCTGGATGACTGGTTGCCCCAAGCCAAGCAATGTGCGGTCGCTGAGGTCCAGCGCTTCGCTGAAAGCCTCCAACGCGATTATGCCGTCATCAAGGCGGCACTTCAATATACCTGGAGCAATGGCCCGGTCGAGGGACACGTCAATCGGTTGAAGTTTATCAAGCGGCAAATGTATGGGAGAGCCAATTTCGATCTGCTGCGTAAGCGGGTGCTCGGTTATCCCCAGCCCATCTGATTGCGCCCTTTTCACATAAAGTGCGGAAGAGCCCGTGCGGCATTTGACACCAGTAGTTGGGCCTTGCCGTTAGGCGTGGCGCGCGTGCCGTCACAGCGCACCCTGGTTGAGGTTGGGGTGCAGCAAATCCAACGCCTGTCTCAGCTCCATCAGCAGCACCACCCCGACACCCTGCTTGTGGTGGCCGCCGACGGCAGCTATGGCAATCACCGCTTCCTGGCGCCCTTGCGCGATGAGGCGTGTGCGCTGGTGGTGCGCTTGCGCCGCGACCGGGTGCTGTATCGCGCCCCCGGCCCCTATCAAGGCCGCGGTCGCCCGCGCCAGCATGGTGCGCGCTTCGCGTTTAAGGAGCCGCAGACGTGGGGTGTCCCGCAGCAAGAGGCGACCTTCCACGATGACACCTTTGGACAGGTCACCTTACAGCTCTGGCACGACCTGCATGCACGGCAGGACGCCGAGACGCCCTTTAGGGTGCTCCGCGTCCAGTCTCATCAGGAACGGGACACGCCCCCGGCCGCCTTATGGCTGGCCTGGCAAGGACCGAGCGACCAAGACGCCGTCGCCATCTGGCGTTTTTTTCAGTACCGCCAGCCGATTGAATCGAGCATCCGCTTTCGCAAACAAGCGTTGTACTGGACCACGCCCGCCTTTCAGTCGAATGAGGCGGACCAGCGTTGGAGCTGGCTCGTCACGCTCGCCCATTGGACACTCTATCTGGCACGCGACCTCGTGCAGGATCAGCCCTTACCCTGGCAGCCCGCACACACGCGCCTGACACCACGGGTATCTTCTCAATAACTTGGGGTAGTCCTGCCTGTCAATCGCGCGAAATTGGGATAGACAAACTGCTGTCGTGAGAATAGACTGAACCCATGCTGGAAGGTTTTGATTTTGACCTGAACGATCTGCAAGACCTGGCTCAAGCCCGCGAGTGCCTCCTCCGCTTGCTCAATCTGGTGGAAGAGATGGCGGCGGACAATCGCGCGTTGCGCGCCGAACTTCAACAACTGCGGGATGAGAATAATCGGCTGAAAGGTGAGCAAGGCCGGCCGTCCATCAAGCCAGGTCGGAAACCGCCCTCCGGCGGCGCGGCGGATCACTCTTCGGAACGCGAGCGGCACAAGCCCAAGGCCCACCAGAAGAGCAGTAAGGCGGATCAGATCACGATTAACCGCGAAGAGGTGCTGACGGTCGACCGCGCCCGCCTGCCCGCCGATGCCGAGTTCAAAGGCCATGAGCCGGTGGTCGTGCAGGACGTTCGCTTCCAGACCGACAACGTGCGGTTCTGGAAAGAGAAGTTCTACTCGGCGACGAGCCGCACCACCTAGCTGGCGGAACTGCCGGCGGGCTATGCGGGCGAGTTCGGGCCCGGCGTCCGCGCCCTGGCACTGGTCTTCTATTTCGCCGGCCAGATGACCGAGCCCAAGATTGCGGAGTTGTTCCGCCGCGTGGGGACGAAAATCTCGGATGGACACGTCTCCAATCTGCTGATCAAAGGGCATGAGCCGTTCCACGCCGAAAAAGAGGCGGTCTACGCCGCCGGGTTGCGCAGCGGGCCCTGGCACCATCTGGACGACACGGGCAGCCGGGTCAATGGGCAAAACCACCATTGCCATATCGTGGACAACCCGCTCCACACGACCTTTCTCACCACCCCCGCCAAGGATCGCTTGACGATCATCGACGTGTTGCGACATGGGCAACCCCGACGTTTCCGGTTGAATGCCGAAGCCCTGGGGTATCTGGAAACGGCCGGCGTGTCGGGCGTGACCCGCCGCAAACTGGTCGCCCTCCTGGGCGAGCAAGACCTGGACGAAGCCGCCCTGCACCAGCTGCTGGAGGAGCGCCTGCCGGGGCTGGGTACGCAAACCCGCAAGTGGATTTTGGATGCCGCCGCCGTGGCCGCCTATCACGCCCAGACCGAGTGGCCGGTGGTACGGCTGCTGATCTGTGACGGCGCGCTCCAGTTCACCTGGGTCACCGAGGACCTGGCCCTGTGCTGGGTGCATGCGGGTCGGCACGACAAGAAACTGGCGCCGGTTGTGCCACAGCACCGGAAAATGCTGGATGACTTCCTGACCGACTTCTGGAAGTTCTACGACCAACTGCTGGCCTATCGCACGCAGCCCTCCCCGCCGGAACGCACGCGCCTGGCGGCGGCGTTCGACACCCTGTTCACGACCGTGACGGGCGACCAGGCCTTGGATCAACGGATTGCCATGACCCGCGCCAAGAAAACCAGCTTGTTGATGGTGCTGGAACATCCCGAAATCCCCTTGCACACCAATCCGGCTGAATTGGGGGCGCGGCAGCGGGTACGCAAGCGAGACATCAGCTTCGGTCCGCGCACCGCCGAAGGCGCGAAGGCCTGGGACACCTTCATGTCGTTGGCGGCGACCACCCGGAAACTGGGGGTGCATTTCTATCACTACCTCCATGACCGTATCACCGGGGCCAATCAACTGCCCAACCTGGCGGACCTGATTGAGGAGCGGGCCAAGACGCTCAACTTGGGCGCGTCTTGGAATACGTCCTGAGTTCTACCCCGGATTATTGAGAAGATACCACCACGGCGTGTCCAGCGTGGCATGGCGGTCCTTTTTGTACAGATTGACACGCCCACCGCCCCACCCCAAACGCGCGGAAAGTCGCCGGGCTAGCCGAAAGGGCGGCCGCGTACCCCGCCTGACCCCTATCCGGTGGTCAAAAAAGGGCTCGCTCACGCCGCTTGACGGCACAGCGCTCCTTTTCAACTCAATTGTTAATGTCCATTTCTCGTCCCGGCACAAGCCGGGCTAACTACCGTTGTCTAAACTCGAGAGGAAGATAGATTGTAGGAGCTACCTCTTTGCCAATGACAGGATCTACCAAGGTATCTGTTAACCCGGCGGATTGAAAAGCTTTCGCTAATCCCAATACCTTCGCCAATTAGGC
>DOUV01000767.1:0-2430 GCA_003520455.1 Chloroflexota bacterium
CAAGAACTGGACCAGGGCCGGCCCGGCGAGACCGAAGGCTATCGCGCGGCGGATGACAGTACGCCGCGGGATTTTGCCGTTCAGGTAGAGCGTGAATAGTGCCTCAAGTCGATCCATTGCTTCCCTCCTTCGATGATGGTCCAGCCCGGAACCCTTCCCAGTCTCCTGTGACGTCTCCTGTTCGAGCAAGGTGGGAGAGGCGCCGCAGAACCTCCGCCGTCGTGCCGATCTCGGTTCTCGAGCCGTCGTCCATGCGGTTCAGTGCATCCTCGTGCAGCGTCTCCGTGAAGTCGGCGCAGGCATCGGCCACAACAAGAATCCCGTAGCCCCGATCGGCGGCGTCGCGAACCGTGAGTTCCACACAGCGGTGGGTCGCCACTCCGACGACAACCAGTACCTTGATTCCGAGATTCCGTAGGACCTGATCCAGCATGCTGGAGTTGAAGGCGCCGCTCGTCTGCTTGGTGACGAGAAGATCGCCGTTGCGCGGTGCGATCTCGTCCAGCACTTGGGCGTCCGTGCTTTCCAGCCCGGCGACCGGGATGCACGCCGCCGAGTCGATCTCGTCTGACTCTGTGGTCGAGCCGCCACCAATCGGTACAGGGCTAACTGTTGTCAAGTAGATTATTGTCAGCCCCGCCTCGCGGGCGGCCGCCAGCAGCTTCTGGACATTCGGGACGACGACATCATGGATGCGCTCATAGTACGAGGTGAAGAGGTCAAACACCCCGCGCCTGCGGGCCAGCCGCGCGACTGCGCCGTCTGGGTGGGCATCATTCACGTTGAGATCCACCACGAGCAGGGCCGTCGTCTTCCGGTCCAGGCTGAACGTAGGACCTTCGCCCAGCAGGAGCTTGATCGGGTCCGGTTGTCGCTTCATCTCACGCCTCTCGGGGTGGCTGCGCTCCGTCCTCCGGATCGGCGGCCCGCACTCGCAGACTGGCCCAAAGGTCGCGCTCTTCTCGCACGACCTCTTCCAGGAGCGAGAAGTCCAGAAAGCCCTCGTCTGGCAGCTTTCGGACGTAGCCCAGGGCCGCCATGGCGGCACCCCGGCCCAGGATCACCTCGCCCTGGTCGCGGATATCCACGCCGGGAGGCATCGAGGCCGCTGCCTGGAGGAGGTCGCCGGCGGAGGCCGGGTAGTATCTGCCCGCGACGGCCTCGCATGCCGCCGCCAGATCATGCTCGATGGCCGCCTGCGCGCGGAGGAGGGCGCGTAGCACGGCCTTCACCACCTCAGGCCGCTCTTGCAAGAGCTCGACTCGTGCCGCGATCACACAGTCGGGGTAGCTGGCGCCCCACCGGTCGGTGCCGTTACTCAAGATCTTCGCGCCGTGGTCGCGAATGAGTTGGGTCGCATAAGGTTCCACGTGCGTCACCACCTCGACTTCGCGCTCCGTAAAGGCCTGACTTAGCTCTCGGGGGTTCGAGAGGTAGCGAACCTGCAGACTCTCGTATGGCACCCCGTGCGCGGTCAGCGACTCGTAGAGGAGGATCTCGAGGGGGTCCATCCGCAGCGTGGCCGCCTGGCGGCCGCGCAGATCGTCCCAACCGCCCACCTGCGCCTGCCCCAAGACGAAAAGTCCCAACACTCCCGCTCCGGCGACGATCCGGATGGAGCGACCCTCTTCGTACAGGGGCATGAGGCTGGTGAAGGCGCAACTTGCCATTGCCGCCTCCCCCTGGCGCAGGAAGTTCACCACGTCGGGGGCACGGCTCGGACGGAGCAGCGTCACTTCCACGCCAGCCTGCCGGTAGAGCCCGTACTCCTGGGCGATGAAGACCGGCAGGTTGGAGAGGGCCAGGCCGTGCGTCATCGTCAGGTGGTCCATCGTTCGATCTCCTCTACCACCTCGGCCGTACTGCGGACGTGGCAGTAGACCTTGTTCAGCGCGCGCAGCGAGGCGGCGTGCAACTCGGGGGCGACGGCGGCGCAGCCATCCTCTACCAGGATAACCCGGTAGCCCAGGTCGCAGGCGTCGCGGACTGCGGCTTCCACACACTGGTTCGTGACTACGCCGCCGATCACCAACACCTCTACCCCCACGCGACGCAGGATAAAGAAGAAGAGGTCAAGCCCGGGGTGGGCGTTCAGGTGTGCCCATTCCCTTCTATGGTGGCTTCAGTCAGGAGGACACCTTTCGTTGTGCTCGCTCGTAGAAAATGGCTCCGAGGAAGTCGAGGATCACCCGGGCCGCTAACTGCCCGGTGATATCGCCAAGGTCGTAGGCCGGCGCCACCTCGACGAAGTCGAAGCCGATGACATCTCCCTTGCGTGCGACGCCGCGGAGTACGTCGGTCACCTCGTAATAGTCCAAGCCGCCGAACGACGGCGAGCCGTCGCCCGGTGCCAGGAAGGGATCGAAAACGTCGGCGTCGATGGTTACGTAGTAGCGGGGGGAGTCGGGGATGCGGGCCACGACTCCCCCC
>DOUV01000767.1:2465-4139 GCA_003520455.1 Chloroflexota bacterium
ACCCCCCGCGCCCAGCCGGCGGAACTCACGCGGGCCAATGATGAGGTTGCCTCTCGCGCGCGCCGCCCGGAAATCGGAGGGGTCGCTCGAGCCGGGCCCGCGAATGCCGATCTGGGCGATGTGAGTCACCTGCGGCATCTCCGAAATTCGGCGCATGACATTGCCGTGTCCCTCGCGCACCCCGAAGCGCTCGTCGACGAAGTCCAGGTGGGCGTCCAACTGAACAACCGCGAAGGGACCCTGATCCTGGAGCGCGCGCACTACTGGGATGGGCACGGCGTGATCGCCGCCCAGGACGACTGGCATCGCTCCGCGCCCGGCAATCGTGCGGATCGCGTCCTCGATGTTCTGCAGGCAGACCTCCGGGCGCATGTGGACCATATCCACATCGCCGCAATCCACCACCCGCACCTCGTCGAGAAAGATGGTATCAAACTCATGGTCGTAGTACGAGATGCCGCGCAGACCGTAGAGGGCCGAGCCGGCTCGGATGCCTCGGGGTCCGAAGCGAGTCCCAGAACGATACTGCGTGCTGAGGTCGAAGGGCGCGCCAATGACGGCCGCGTCCGCGTTCAATTCATCCAGGTTCTCACAGATCGGGAGCTTGCAGAAGGACATGATGCCCGTGAAGGGCAGATTCAACTTTGGCTTGCCCATCGATACCTCCTCCATACCGGGCTTCTGTCTACTGACCGGCATCGCTGCCGCGGATCCGGAGGCCGAACTCGTCGGCCAGGATTTCTACCAACGACCGCACTGCCTCCTCGATGAGGAGCTCTCCTTTTTCGCGGGAACCTCCGGCGGGAGGGGCCAGGCTCCCGGATGGCGCCACGATGTCCGGCGGGGGTGGGTAGATGTTGTAGGGCGGGATGCGCTGCGCCTGGCCACCCTGGGCGCTGGCAATCAGTTCCCAACGCACCAGTTCCGGCCGGGCGACCGCCATCATAGAGGTCTCCAGCACGGCGGCATGCTCGGTCGCCCATCCAGGGAAACCCTCCGGGAAGCAGGCCTGGACCGTGGCATCGCTGATGAGCGCAGTGAACGGAACGTGGAGAATCTTCGTGTGGGTCGATTGGGTCCGGCGCAACGCGAGGTCGATCCCTTCGATCAAGAACCAGGTGTTCTCGTAGTGGGCGTCCATGACTGCGACCCGGCGGACGCCGTGGCGGATGAACTCGCTCAGAATGTCGCGGACGAGCAGGATGAGGGTTTCGCCATCCAGGCTCGTCGTGCCAGGGAAGCTCTGCCCGCCTCCGGACATTGGCTGGGACTTGTAGCCATAGGGAAGCGGTGGTGCGACCACCGCGCCGACCGTTTCCGCCGCACGCTCCGCGATTTCGCGCGCTTGCATCACGTCCGTGCCCAGCGGTAGGTGGGGCCCATGCTGCTCAGTCGCCGCACAAACGAGGATGACGGGCGCGCCAGCCTCGACCTTCCGGTGGTACTCAGCCCACGTGAGTTCGTCCATACGCACGGCGGACCTTGCCATTCGCTACTCCTTTATTCCTGCTGTAACGGTGTGACCTTCAAATACAGGGTCGGTGTAGGAGCCGTTATCGTGGATCGCTCCCCCCTCAATGGGAGGGGGAGCGATCCACTCGCAGCATGTCCACTTAACAACAGGACTTACGCAGTAGGTTGAATTGCGGACGAGTATCGGCTTGTAGTGCGCGC
>DOUV01000767.1:4164-8380 GCA_003520455.1 Chloroflexota bacterium
GTTCTGCCTCGCACCGCGTAAGTTCTGTTAACAACTTCTCCCAGAGGCGCTGACCGCCATTTGTGTGGCAGTTCGATTCAGACCGCAGGCAGTGTACCAATCAGCCCTGCGGCGACAGACTGCGGAAGTCTTGCAGGCCGACATCTCGTTGGAGTGCTAGTACGAGGGTGGTGTGTAGGCCCAGATGCCAATCATCTCTCCCGGACCCGGATTGAAATATCGGTGGGGCACATCGCTGCGGAGATAGATGCTATCCCCTTCGTTCACGATAACGATCTGGTCGCCAACATGAGCTTCGAGACAGCCGCGCAGGACGATGCCACATTCCTCACCCCGGTGAGCGTACGGCTCTGCTTCGGACCAGACGCCGGGCTGTAACACAATCCAGAGCATCTCTAACGCCCGATTCACGTCTGGAGTGAGCAGTTCGTAGGTTCGGTCCTTGTCCGACGTCGTGAGTTTCTTGCGATCGTCCTTGCGCACGACCAGGCTGTTCTCCGAGCCCAAACCCTCAAAGAAGGAGGGGAGTGGAACGTTCAACCCAGAGGCAATCTTCAGAAGGGACTCGAAGGTTGGATTCCCCAGCCCCCGCTCGAGCTGACTCAGCAGGCCAGCACTGACGCCTGTCACGGCTGCCAGTTGCTCTAGCGTCATCTCTCTCGACTCACGGATTGCCTGGAGGGTCTGTCCGAGGGACTGTAACGACTGCTCCAATGTCGGCGAGCCCATCCTGTGTCTCCCCTATCACCATATTGAAGATTACTTCAATATAGTAAAAGTATGCCACGGTACCGTATTTCGCAGCGTCTCCAAAATGTCTGTCGAAACGTCTCTAGTGAAGCGTGGTCTAGACGAGAGGAGTTCCGTCCTGGCTTTTCGTGACCATTTTGATCGCCACGACGGTCTGATGAAGATGGTGCTGGACCTCGCCGAGCGCCTCTTGGAGCTGTTCCAGGTGCTCGAGCACCTGGAGCAAGGCGGGGGTGACGTCTTTGGGAATCTCCTGGCCGCGTTTAGATGCGATCTGAACGGAACCGATCGGCTGGTCCAGTCGTATCAGCTCATAGAGTGCGACAGTGCTCGACGATGGCTCGATGTTTAATTCCTCACGCAAGGCGGCGGCGCAACGCTCATACTGACGCAGGGCAGACGTACGGTCCCCGGCCAGATAGTGCAGGCACATGAGGCGCTGGTAGATGCGCTCGTGGGCCACATCATGCCGCAACGCGTGAGCGCCGTATGCGAGTCCCTCTTGATAGGCGCCACACGCCTCACAGGAGTCTATCAACGTTTCCAACAGGCTCAAGTAAAGCCGCTCCAGTCGCACGCGTTCTAAGAGGCACCAATCCTGGTACCAACCCTCCAGCAGATCCCCGCGGTAAAGTCGTTCGACCTCTTGCAGCGTGCGCACTCGTTGCGGACCCAGCTCCAAGCCGGCCTTCCATTGCATCTGCTCGCACATTCGTTCGAACTCCACTACATCGCACCAGAGATCAGCAGCGGGGTTGAGGCCGACCCACTCGGAATCGGCCACGAGCAGGGCTTCGTCTACGCGGCCGGAATCCAGCCCAACTTGCAATTGCCACAAAGTATGGCGCAGGTACTTCAGTGCCTGGTCCGTAGTGCTGTCACTCCATAACAGATTGGCCAGAGCCTCGCGTGTGTGGAGTCGATCACGATAGAGGAGCAAGTACGCGAGCAACTCCTGCGCTCTACGTGGCTTTACCCTGCAGAGAACCTGCTCGCTGCGGCGCACTTCCAACCTCCCGAACAATCGAACAGTCAGAGTAGCTATGGCAATGCCCTCCTCTCAAGTCCAGCAGGGATAGTCATCGCGGACCAATCGGATCCAGCAGTCGGGTACCTCGGCAGATACCGCCGACAGCTTCGCCGTCGGCGCTATGAGCGAGTTTTTCGCTCCCATCGGCGGCATCATATCGTTGCTCGAGCCGGGGAGGAGGAGCGAGAGCGATGTGGGGCCACACGCGGGAGCGATCAAGGGGATCAGCAGAAAGAGGAGCACGTGCATGTTATACAGCTTGCTTGATGCGGCAGACCGGGTTGCCGGAAAAGGTGGCCTGGTATAGACTCTAGCTCCAGACGGAGGGAAAACATGCCCGGACCAATCTGGTATGATTACGCGCTCATCCGGGTGGTGCCGCGGGTCGAGCGTGAGGAATTCGTCAACGTGGGGGCGGTCCTCTATGCGCCTGCGGCGAACTATCTTGGCATTCGCATGGCGCCTGATTGGGACCGGGTTCGCACGATCGGGCCGGACCTGGACCTCGACCTGGTCCGGCGCTACCTGGACGCCCTGGTCGCCATCAGCGAGGGACACCCCGATGCTGGTCCGATCGCCCATCTCTCCCAATCCGAACGCTTTCACTGGTTGACCTCACCCAAGAGTTCGATCATCCAGGTCTCTCCCGTCCACTCAGGCCAGTGCCACTCCCCCGAGCAGGCCCTCGACTCGCTTGTCGACAAACTGGTGACACTCCGCACGGGCTCGCCCTGAGGGGCGCCCCTACCCCGCGGGGTAGGGCGCCCCCCTTAGGGGGAAAAGCCCAGGGGCTTGCACCGGGCGCCATCCTGTCAAATAATCCATGAGAGGGTGCAGGTTGAAGCTCGGCGATCGAAGGCCGCAACCTTCAACCTGCAACCTTTTAACCGTCAATCCCTCAGGCGTCGTACGCCACCTTCCGCTTTTTCGGCTGGCGGCGGCGGCTCTGGCTTTCCTCGATGGTACCACGGACGATCACCTCGTAGAGCAGTGCCTCGCTGTTGCCCGACTTGCGCAGGATCCGGCCCAGGCGTTGGATGTACTCGCGCTCGCTGGCAGTGCCGCCGAGGACGATGGCGACTTTGGCCTCGGGGACGTCGACACCCTCGTTGAGCACTTTGCTGGTGACGATGGCGCGATAGTGACCGGCCCGGAAGCGGTCGAGGATCTCTTTGCGCTCGGCCGCCTTGGTCTGGTGGGTGATGGCAGGGATGAGGAAGCGCCGGCTGATCTGGTAGGCGAGGGCGTTGTGGGCGGTGAAGACCAGAACCCGCTGGTGAGCGTGTTGCTTGAGGAGGCGGTCGAGCAGTTGGATCTTGGCCTCCGCGGTCTGGATGATGCGCTTGATGGCACGCTCGGCAACCTTGGCGGTGCGGGCATCGGGATCGAACGCGCTGCGCCGCGTGTACTCGTGCCACCAGGAGGGGCCGTGCTGCTCGCGCAAGCGATTCTCGCGGTAGTAGCCGGCGTAGATGGCGTGGAGCTGGTCGTAGCGCGCGCGCTCGGCATCGGTCAGGTCCACCAGCAGGCGCTCGGTGCGGTACTCCGCGAGCTGCTGTCCTGTGAGATCGTCCACCGCCTTGTGGTAGACGATCGCGCCGATGAGAGTGGCGAGGGGGTCGGGCGCGTCCGATGGGGCCGGATCGGGGTATGTGGCGGTGAGGCCGAGGCGGTAGGGCGCCGGGCTCAGAAAGGCGATCTCCTGCCACGAGGGGGCCGGGAGGTGGTGGGCCTCGTCGAAGACCAGGAGGGCGAACTGGTTGCCGAAGGCATCGATGGCGGTGGCGGCGGAGTGGTAGGTAGTGACAGTGAGCGAGCAAAGGAGCTTCTCACCGCCGTAAAAGAGCCCGATCTCGATCCCGAAGGCGTCGGTGAGACGGCTGTACCACTGGTGGAGCAGGTCAATCGTGGGGGCGATGATCAGAGTACTGCGCCCCAGCCGCTGGATGGCGTGGATCGCGACGAAGGTCTTGCCCGCGCCGGTGGGGAGCACGATGCTCCCGCGCCGGTCGGCGCGCTCCCAGGCCTGGAGGGCCTCCCGCTGATAGTCATGCGGCTCACGCTCGTCCTGGATGGTGAGCGTCAGGCGTTCCCAGCGCGCGACGCGGCTCTGGATGCCCTGCCTGGTGAGCCAGGGGCGTAAGGCGGCAAAGTGGATCGCGGGGCAACGCCAGCGGTTCTTGATCCAGCGGAAACAGGACGGCACCGGCTCCTCGGGACCGACATATTCCAACACCAGGGTACCGCCCTGGTACCAGACGTGGGGAGTCTCGTCCAGGATGGCGGCTCTGTCTGTCACGGGCGACAGCTTTCAACAGTGATCCGTTGTCCATTCGCCGCGGGCGGTGGTCAGCCCTCAGTGGGCCAGGCGGCGTGAGCAGAGTATAGCCGCCGCCGGCGGCGGGGCAAGCCGGGCGAGCGGCCCTACGAGGCCCA
>DOUV01000561.1:0-289 GCA_003520455.1 Chloroflexota bacterium
CGGTCTTGGGGGTGTCATCAGGTTTGGCCATGTTCTTCCAGGCGATGCCCCGTTTTTCGAGGATCTGGAGCCGCAGCTTTTCCGTGAGTTCGGGGTGCTCCTTCAGATACAGCCGCGTGTTCTCGCGACCCTGCCCCAGGTTCTCCCCGTCCATGCTGAACCACGCGCCGCTCTTCTGGATCAGCTTGTCCTCGATGGCCAGGTCGAGCACATCGCCCTCGCGCGAGATCCCCTCGCTGAACAGAATCTCGAACTCGGCCTGTTTGAACGGCGGGCTGAGCTTGTTCTT
>DOUV01000561.1:412-2853 GCA_003520455.1 Chloroflexota bacterium
GCCGCCGGTGGTCGTCTCCGGGCTGCCGAACATCACGCCGACCTTCTCGCGAATCTGGTTGATGAAGATCACCAGCGTGCGCGAGCGGCTGATCGCGGCGGTCAGCTTGCGCAGCGCCTGCGACATCAGCCGCGCTTGCAGGCCCACGTGCGTGTCGCCCATGTCGCCCTCGACCTCCGCCTTCGGCACGAGCGCGGCGACCGAGTCAATCACGATCACCTCGACGGCGTTGCTCCGCACGAGGGTCTCGCAGATCTCCAGCGCCTGTTCCGCGGTGTCCGGCTGCGAGACGAGCAGGTTGTCGATGTCCACCCCGAGTTTGGTGGCGAAATCGGGGTCGAGCGCGTGCTCGGCGTCGATGTAGCAGGCCAGTCCGCCGCTTCGTTGTGCGTTTGCCACCACATGCAGGGCCAGCGTCGTTTTCCCCGACGACTCCGGCCCGAAGATCTCAACCACCCGCCCGCTCGGAAGCCCGCCGAGGCCCGTGGCGATGTCCAACGAGAGGCTGCCGGTCGAGATCCCGCGGATATGCGTCTCGAACTGGTCGTCGCCGAGGCGCACCAGGGTCCCCCGACCGAACTGCTTCTCGAGCTGAGCCACCGCCACGTCGAGGGCTTTGCGCTTCACATCCCCAGTATCCACCTTAGGCGCCATGAGCGATCTCCTTTTACTGAATTCATCATCAGTATATCGGCATTCTGGCAGATCCGAGCCGCCGTGTCAATCGCCGCGTCCGGCCGCCGGGAACGCCCCCCGAACACCGACCATTGTAGTCGGCGCGGCGCGTCTTGTCGACAGGGGCTCGCGGGCGGTCGCGGCAGGATACGGTGCATGCCTGGGAAAGGGGAAGGAGAGAGGGAATGGAGCGGGACACGGGGTTCGAACCCGCGACATCCAGCTTGGGAAGCTGGCACTCTACCAACTGAGTTAGTCCCGCTCGCTGGTCATTACTGTAGCACGACCCGCTGCGGACGTCAACATCCCGAATCAAGCCATCTATGATCGTACCGGGGATGGTATTGTCCTGCCATTTGCGATCGTACCGAGAACGGGAGGGCGGCCGGTGGCAGGAGAACGGGTTTTGCAGGCATTGAAGGCGTATCGGAAGAGGTATGCGAAGGCGGATCGAGCTGGGAGGTCGAGGCTGTTGGATGAGTTCTGCAAGCAAACGGACTACGGTCGCAAGTACGCCATCGCGCTGCTGAACCAGCCGGCGGACAGTCCGGTCCCCGGCAGCCAGCCGCGACGGCGTCGCGGCCCGTCCTACTCGGCGGCGACGGTGCGGGTCCTGGCTGTCATCTGGAAGGCTGCGGGTTGTCCGTGGTCTGTGCGGCTCAAGGCGTTGCTGCCGCAGTGGCTGCCGTGGGCCCGCAAGCACGTCGGCGGGGTTACGGACACGGTCGAGGCTGAGCTGTTGCGGATGAGCCCGCGTCAGATGGACAGGCGCTTGGCGGACGAGCGGCGACGCATCAAACGGCGCATCTATGGGCGCACGAAACCCGGCACGCTGCTCAAGCATCAGATCCCCATCAAGACGGACCAATGGGATGTGGGGGAGCCCGGCTTTTGCGAGATCGACCTGGTCTCGCACTCGGGTCCGCACGCCTCGGGGGAGTTCGCCTACTCGCTCAGCGTCACCGATATACACAGTGGATGGAGCGAGGCGTTCGCCTTGATGGGCAAGGGCGAGCGCGGGGTGGTGGCCGGCCTGGACGCCATACGCCGCGCCATGCCATTCCCCCTCAAGGCGATCGATTCCGACAACGGCTCGGAGTTCATCAACAAGCATCTGTACCGGTACTGCAAAGAGAACGGCATTCAGTTCACGCGAGGTCGCCCGTACAGGAAGAACGACAACGCCCACATCGAGCAGAAGAACTGGACCCACGTACGCAAGCTGCTGGGTTGGGATCGCTACGATACGCACGAGCAGGTCGCCGCCATCAACCAGCTCTACCGCGGGTCGTGGCGCATCATGATGAACTTGTTCCAGCCCTGCGTGAAGCTCAAAGAGAAAGTGCGCGTCGGCAGCCGGGTCACACGGCGCTACGACCAGGCCCGAACGCCGCTGGACCGCCTGGCGGCGTACTACGGACCGCACGCGCTGCCTCAAACGCTGCGTGAGTTGATCGAGCAACGCCAAGGCATCGACCCATTCGTGCTCTCCGAAGAGATTGAACGCCAAGCGATCGGGCTGGCTCGTTCGACGCGAATGCAGTGCGCAACAAATACTACAACTAGTACAGTCGACCCCTCCCCTCGGGGAGGGGTCGATGGGCCCCAAACCAACCCGCCGACTCCCTATGCCTGGTAAGATCGCAAATGGCGCGACGATACCCCCTCCGGTACGATCGGCAAATGGCTTGACACGCTCCCCCCTCGCCGGTCATTTCTTCCCCCGCCGCCGAAGGCGGCTTTGGACTGCGGCAGCTTGCTGCCGC
>DOUV01000986.1 GCA_003520455.1 Chloroflexota bacterium
GGGATGATGGGACCGGGACGAGGCGGGATGATGGGACCGGGACGAGGCGGGATGATGGGAGCCCAGCCGGGGCCGCCGCCGGCCGGCACTCCGGTTCCAAGGGCCACCCCTGGCGGCAGCGCGACGGTCAGCTACCGCGAGGACATCCAGCCCATCTTCAACCGCTCGTGTGTGAACTGTCACGGCGGGCAGGCCGGACTCTACCTGGACAGCTATGATCACGTGATGGCCGGCAGCGCCAGAGGCCCGGTCGTTATCCCCGGCGACCCCCAAGCCAGCGAACTCGTCCGGCGCATCACGGGCGCGAGCCAACCACGGATGCCGCTGAATGGCCCTGCCTTGCCGGCAGTAGACATGAAGGCGATAGAGAGCTGGATCGCCGAGGGGGCGCCCAACAATTAGCGAAAGGCTTTTCGGCGCAACGCAGCGGGGAGGCTTCGATGGATGGCATCGCGATTCTCAGGGGAACCGTTTTGCCCAGTTGCAGCCCTTCTCTGCTCGCGATGAAGTGATGCGGCGTCTAGAGAACCATTGCTTTCATCGGCTTGGGCTCGCTCTCTTCGGAACATCTTGTCACACAGGGAGGTGACGTACGGTGGCACAAGAAGCATCAATCCAACAATCACAGGCCAATTTGAGACAGACCAACTCCTGGTGGCGGGTATTACTGATTGCTCTGGTGCTCTATTTGCTGGGAATCGCTGTCTTGATCCTCACCGGCAATCCCAACCTCTTCCCGACTGTCGTGATGTTGGGTAGTTTTATGGTCCCGGCGACCTATGTTGCCTTTTTTTATGAGCGGCGGCACCTCAGCCAACTCACACTTCCAACCACGCTCAAGAGTTTCTTTTATGGTGGCGTGCTCGGTGTCTTCGCGGCAGCCCTGTTAGAGCCGCTTTTTATCCGCCAACTGGATTTCGCCACTGTCTTTGTGGTCGGCCTGATCGAGGAGTTCGCCAAGATTCTCGGCGTGCTGGTTATCGCCCGGCGCCGGCAACACGACTCGGAAATGGATGGGTTGATCCTCGGCGCAGCGGCTGGAATGGGGTTTGCGGCTCTCGAGAGTACTGGCTATGCCTTTAGCGCTTTTCTTCAGAGCGGCGGGAATCTATCGCTGACGGTCGCCCTGACATTGCTGCGCGGGCTGCTCTCGCCTCTGGGACATGGGACCTGGACCGCAATCCTGGCAAGCGTCCTGTTTCGCGAGAGCCAGGCCGGTCACTTCCGCATCGACCGCAAGGTAGTGGGCGCCTATTTGATTGTCTCGATCCTGCACGGGCTCTGGGATGCGATCCCTGCGGTTATGACGACGCTCGTCTTGCCAGGGCTGGACATTTTGATAGGACAATCGATCGTGGGCGGCGCCGGCCTTTACATTCTATGGCGGCGCTGGCGAGAGGCAAAACGCCTGCAGATGTCTCGGATCGCGATCTCGGCAGCGGGCGAATACGGGGAGTGGTAGACGTCTCGAGCTCGCGATGGAGCAGAAAATAGCCGGGACCCGACGCCATGACGGGCAAACTGGCAACGGGAGATTGAGGGCGGTTATCTATACGGGCGACTGGCAACTCTTGCCCACACACCGGTTGTGCACGCGACGCTCGCACGGACGCCACCCGAAGAAGGAAAGCCTTGCCGCAAGCTGGGCCCGTCATGTCCGGGCAGCCGACGGGACGGGCCGCCCGCCTCGTCCGGATCTGCGTGTGCATCTCATCATCGGCCTGGCCGTTGGCTGGGAGCAGAGGCTATGCCGGGTTGGTTGATTCGCGGCGAGGTAGGGCTGTGCAGGCGGTAGCACCGCAGCATTGGTCACCCACGAGGACGCATGCCCATCCGTTGGCGCGCATTCGGACCAACGGGTGGGCGATGCCTTTCCTCGTTGCCAGCACTCTGTCCGGAGCACCAACATAAGGTAGTCATAAGCTTTTCTGTGGTTCATCATAAAGACACAGCCGGCTCCGGTCTGCTATGCTAAAGGTAGTTCAGAGTTAATCATTGAACAAACGACGACAGGATGATGGCTGCGAGGGAACAGTGACAACCATGAAATCAGAGCTGGAAGCATTGACCGTATTGGACGACAGGGATCTTGACGCGATGGCACGGGAAAAGGCCGTCCATTATCTCGAGCACAAGGCCAGCCAAACAAGCATTGAACGCCTGGTTCAGGCACTAGAAGACGAGAGTTTCGGAGTGCGTTGGGCTGCCGCCGAGGCCCTTTCGAAGATTGGAGAAGCGGCCCTCCCGGCCCTGCTGAACGCATTGATCAACAAAGCCGATCACCACTGGCTGCGGGAAGGGGCCTATCACGTACTGTACTGCAACAGCAGTCCCCGAGTGCAGGAAGAGGCGACGCAATTGCGACAAGCATTGGTGGGACCCGCTGCCGATCTTACCGTACCGGTGGAGGCGTTTCTACTCCTGGGAGCGCTTCAGGGGGCAAGACCATAAGTGGCGTACGAGGAGAAGCTGCGGACACACCAGGCAAGATCCCCAGGCTTATCCTCGAGGAGGTTCTGTGCCCACGACTCACGAATTCAGGCAACAATTTGGTGGCGCCATAGGCCCCCGGGCATATTCCTGGGGCGGATGTCGCGGAACGGAATTTGCTCGACATTTTATGTACATACATGGCGAGACGCGATCCTCGCCACGAGGAGAAATTTTACGGATCCAGTGAACAATCGAGAGTTGGTTTGGGGCTTCTGCTACGCACGAAGCTTGCTGATCAGAAAATCAAGTACGATAGAAGTGTGGAAAGGAGACGATTATGTCTGCTATACCCAAAGAGGTAGAAACAAACCCACCGGCGCAAGTCTTCTTGCAGCCGATTGCAGCACCATCGATCCTCGGGCTCTTCGGTTTTGCCGGTGCGACCTTCATCGTCGCCACACACATGGCCGGCTGGTACGGAGACGCGACGACGCCATTGTACCTCTTCCCATTTGCCGCCTTTTTCGGCGGCCTCGCTCAGTTTCTAGCCGGCATGTGGGCGTATAAGGCCCGCGACGGGCTCGCGACGGCCATGCATGGTATGTGGGGGGCGTTCTGGATGGCCTATGGCGTCCTCTTCCTCCTCTTCGCCACCGGTACGCTGACCCAGCCAACAGGCGCCTTCCCGGCGCTCGGCTTCTGGTTCATCGTCCTCGCCGCGATTACCTGGGTCGGTATGTGGGCGGCCTTTGCTGAGAACCTGGCACTCGTCGTGGTGCTCGGCTTCCTCGCTTTGGGCGCCACCCTCGCGGCCATCGCGGAACTGGGTGGCAATGCACCCTTGACAGTGCTCGCGGGGTGGTCGTTCATCATCTCCGCGGTCTGCGCCTGGTACACCGCCAGTGCGCTGATGCTTGAGTCTACGTTCGAGCGCCCAGTTCTGCCGCTCGGGAAGTTCGAGCATGCCAAGGAGGAGCCAAAGGTAGCCATCGGCATTGGCGAGCCCGGCGTCATGCATGGTCAATAAGCCGGCGCGCCAGGTGTCGTGGTGCGTGGCGAAGCCCACAAGGAACGCGCGTACCGTGACATAGTCAGACGCCACGGAAGTCTCGTGCGTCAACCCTGCTGCCAGGTGCAACAGGGCAGAGGGCGCCCCCGCTCGACGAGGAGCGGGGGCGCCTCGAGTTTCGGAGATAGCCTGCATGGCGACTCCGGCGTCTATGAGCTGAGTAAAAGCTCTCCCTCCATCTCTGCTCAATATCTTAGTGGACAAGAGAGAAGCAGTGCAAGCAGCCCTCATCTTTAACCCGGCCGCCGGGCGGCGGGAGGCGCATGGACACGTGCGCGAGATTGCCGACCAGCTCGTCGAACGAGGCTGGACGGTGGAGTGGCACGAAAGAGCGCCGCAGATCAGCGCCACGGATCTTGCTCGTCAAGCGGTCGTGGCCGGTGCCGAGGTGGTGATTGCCGCCGGTGGCGACGGCACGGTCAATGCTGTTTTGAAGCTCAAGAAACGCATTGGGAACCTGGCCTATGTCTGGACGGCACTCCACGAGGCGATCAGGTATCGCGGGGCGCGAGTGAGTGTCGCCGTGGATGGGCGGGAGATCCAGCGAGACGCATGGCTGATCATGGTGAGCAATTTCAGGCTCGACGCCCAGTCGCTGCTCCGAGGGCCGGTTGAGGGAGTCTCAGCTGTGACCGATGGGCTCCTTGATGTTGCTATCTTCACAGGCCGGACCATCTCCCAGATCCTCCCTCGTCTTCTCCTCCAACTGGCGAGCAGGGTTGGGGGCCGCCTCACAACCGAGCCGGAGGTGGAGGTGTTGCGGGGCAAAGAAGTGAGCATTCGGTCGAGCCGGGCGCTGCCCGTGCAGGCCGACGGCGAACCGATCGGCGAGACGCCGATGACGTTCACCGTCGTCCCGCGAGCGTTCCACATCATCGTTCCGCCGGAGATTGCGGCGAGGGCCAGGGAAGCACCCACCCGATCCTGGCGCCCTGCTGGCGGTGAGGCTTCCACCAAGAAACCGTGACGGATGGAGGGCTTGCGTGGATGCGCGCGCAAATCAGGCAGCGGAAATGCTCGAGGCGCCGAGCACTTATTTTGCGCCGGTGTCATGCAGCCGAGCGGGCACGTCAATCTGCCGGACCGGCTCGAGGGCGGCCGGATGGTGCTGACGCGCGCGGGGAACATCCGGGAGAGGCGGCTGAGGCCACGCCGGGTGGGCGCATGCTCGGCGGTGAGAAGAGCTTTCCGCCGGCCTGGCGCCCTCGAACGCGACCAGGCCTGGATGGATCAGTTTGGGCCTCACAGGTAGAAATCTGAAGCGACAGCAGGATCAAAGGGAGTGCGGGAGTAGAACCAGGGCACAGTTTTTGCTTGCCTTGCGACGATGCGGAGGCTCCGGCAGACTGTTCCGAATCTCCACTGTTGGAGAGAGAAGGAGCGTCGCGAGCCGAAGAAGAATCTATCGACCATGGTGAGCATGCGGGTGCTCAACAATCTTTGTGCTGGTTGGCTGCAGCGCCGCGACCCCGACCCGGGCCTCGGCCACAGCCAATCCACACCTCAGCACCACCCACCCCTTGCACCAAAGCTGATCACAATCGCTTTCCCGCGCGGTCCGACCGGCATAGGGGAACAAACCTTCACCGACCGAACCTACTCTGTTCGGCGCAACCATTTGACGCCTCGTTCCACGAGCTCGTCCACATGGTGCGCAGGTCAGAGCATCGAGAGGAGACAGGCACGTGGACCCGCCGACTCTGAACCCAGTTGCCCTTTGGCCTTTGGTCGTTTACTTCGCCCTGGTTCTTGTCGTCGTTACGGGCATGTTGGGGTTGTCATATCTCTTGGGGCAGCGCCACAGAGCGCCCGCCACGGGCGAACCGTATGAATCGGGTATTGTGTCAACCGGCTCCGCCCGGGTGCGCTTCGATGCCAAGTTCTACCTGGTCGCGATGTTCTTCGTGGTCTTCGACTTAGAGGCCATGTTCATCTTTGCCTGGGCCATCGCGCTGCGTGAGGTGGGGTGGGCCGGATACATCGAGATCCTGATCTTCATCGGCATCCTCGTCGCGGCGCTGATCTATGTCTGGCGGCTGGGAGCGTTGGATTGGGGCGACATCCGGCGGAGAATGTCCGGAAGGCAGCCCGGCGGTTGAAACCGCGGCTGGGGGCC
>DOUV01000945.1 GCA_003520455.1 Chloroflexota bacterium
CACAGCCCGGCGAGCCTCGCGATGGCGACCGGCCAGGGCCAGGATGATCGCCGCGGGCAAAAAGAGCAAAAAGGTCCACGGCACGACCGGTTGGAGGAGGACGAGCCACCAGGTTCGCTCACCCACGAAGAGGAAGAGACCGAGCCAGACAGCGACGATCAGAACGTATGCGAGGGCCAGGAGCGATGCAATCGTGCGCATGACCTCAGTATAGCATCGGCGCGGGGAGTAGCGCATTCGCTGCAGAAAGCATTCGACGGTCACATATCCGTTCGCGTATCAGATCGAGCGGGCCTGGTTAGTCGGCGCCCGATGGTTGCCGGCTGATGAGGGCCGGTCTGCCTGTCGGAAGCCGGCTGACCTCATCCCCATCGGTGGCAAGGACCTGCGGTTGGGCGAAGGCCAGATCCACCACCAACGGGCAATGGTCGCTACCGGTCCGGGAGTAGAGCACCCGGGTGCGACGGGCGACGAAGTCGGGCGTGTGGAAACAGTAATCCAAACGCAAGAGTGGGATGGTGTGCCAGGGAAGTGGCAACATGTTCAGCGGCCAGGTGACACCAGGCCCGCGGCCGGCTTCACTCCAGGCATCGATGAGGGGTGGGGTGAGCAAGTCATACGCCTGCTGGCTGGGCGTCAAGTTAAAGTCGCCGGCCATGATGGCCGGACGTTCTGTTGC
This sequence comes from Chloroflexota bacterium, assembly GCA_003520455.1. The sequence goes on from DOUV01000945.1 coordinate 680, forward strand.
CAGGATGCGCTCGGTCAGGAGGCGGATCTGCGCCTCTCGCAGGCGGGTCACGCGACTTGCCCCCAGCCGGTTGAGGTGCTTGCCGAGCGGGGGGAGCAGGTGGCAGTTGTAAAGATCCACCTCGCACCCGGCGACAACCGTGGTCGCAATTTGGACGTAGCGCCGTCCGCCGGGCCAGCGTAGGATCTCGCCGCCAGACAGCGGGGAATGGCTCAGCAGGCCAAAGCCGAACGAGCCCTCAGCGGGTTCGAGGAAGCGATGAGGGTAATCGTTCCCCAATTCGGCCAGAATGTGGCCGGCGATGACCGGTGTCAACTCCTGCAGCATGAGCACGTCGGGCTGCTCGCGCTGGATGAGCTGAGTGAAGCCATCGCCGGAGCGGTGGGGCCATAACAGATTCTGAGTGAACACCCGCAGGTCCGCCGGCGCCAGCGGCTCATCGTGGGGGAGGCGCCACTGGCTCGCCTGCCAGGCTCGCACGGCGCCCACAGCCAGTAGAGCCAGGCCGGCGAGGAAACGCTTGCGGTGGAAGAGGCTGTGGCCTGCGGCGGCCAGTCCGGCGGTTTCGAGCCAATCACTCCAGGCATTGGCCATTGCCAGGGGGCCGAACCGATCACCTGAGAGCGAGCGGGCGACTCGCCAGGCCAGGGTGCCGAGAACGGTGAGATCAGCGAGTAGAATATCGAGACGTGGGAGCATGGAGGAGTGCCAGGCGGCAGGCGTCGGGGGCCAGGGAACGGTAGGAATACCCGTCACCTGGCCCCCGGCGCCTGCGGTCAGTTTGTCATGATTGGAATGTCGCCGAGGCCGATCACGCTCTCGTCCTTGCGGCTGAGGTTAATCACGCTGAGGCGGGCAGCAATCTGCCTGGCGATGTCGCGGAAAGCCTGGCTCGCCTGGCTCTCAGGCTGAATCACGAGGATCGGCTTGCCCGTATCGCCGCCCTCAGCGATGCGTGGATCGATGGGCACTTCACCCAGGAAAGGTACCCCCACCTGAGACGCGTAACGCTGGCCGCCACCATGGCCGAAGATGTTGTAACGCTTCCCGGTGTCCGGGGCGATGAAGTAGCTCATGTTCTCGATGATGCCGAGGACCGGCACCTCGAGTTTCTGAAAAGCGGCCAACCCCTTGCGCGCATCGGCCAGCGCCACATCCTGTGGCGTCGTGACGATGACGCCGCCGCTGAGCGGGGTGCTCTGCGCGAGTGAAAGCTGTACATCGCCCGTGCCGGGTGGCATGTCCACAATAAGATAGTCAAGCTCGCCCCAGTCGACGTCGTTCAGGAATTGGCGCAGGGCGTTATGGAGCATGGGGCCGCGCCAGACGATTGGCTGGTCCGGCGGTACCAGGAAGCCAATACTCATCAGCCTGACGCCATAGGCCTCGGTGGGAACGATACGATTATTCACCGGCGGCGCCAGCCGGGTGGCACCCATCATCATGGGAATGTTCGGGCCATAGATGTCGGCATCGAGCAAGCCGACCCGCGCACCCTCCTGAGCCAACGCGATGGCCAGGTTGACAGAGACGGTACTCTTGCCAACCCCACCCTTGCCCGAGGCAACGGCGACGATGTTGCGCACCGGCACGTTCAATTTGCCGGTCATCCGGTTATCGCGCGCTACATTGGCATCAAAGCGCACATTGACCGTCTCAACACCGGGGATTGCCAGGACAGCCTGCTTGCACTCGTTCTCGATCCGAGTGCGGAGCGGGCAGGCCGGCGTCGTCAGCACGACGGTGAAATCAACGCGGCCGTCATTGATTTTGACGTCCTTCACCATGTTGAGTGACACCAGGTCGCGATGCAGTTCGGGCTCGATAACATGGCTGAGGGCCCCCATCACCTGGCTCTCGGTAATACCCGGCCGCGACTCCTCTTTTTTCTTTCCAAGGCCAAACATAAGTCGATTTGTCCTTTCGGGCTGTTCCACCCGCTGGCTCACCAGGGTGACTGCTCGAGCATATTATACCGTGCCAGTCCGTATTTCCAAGTGAGCGTACGCCAGTCTGTATCGTGAGCTCCGAGCCTGGGAGCCCGTTTGACAGTTTGGCTCTTCCAGGTGTAAATTTCGGCGAGACTAAATCTGTGAGGGAGACTGTTATGAGGAAGGATCTCTCCACCCACTCGACCCGCCCGAGCGACGCCCGAACGGTTGAGGCTGCGGTTGCTGTCCTTGAAGGAAGGAGCGAACAGGGGCGGCTCGCCCAGCTGCTTCCGTTTCTTGGTCCGGCGTTCATTGCCAGCGTGGCCTACGTGGACCCCGGCAATTTTGCGACCAACATCCAGGGCGGGGCCCAGTTCGGCTACATGCTGCTCTGGGTGATCGTCGCCAGCAACCTCATGGCAATGCTGGTCCAGGCGCTCTCGGCCAAGCTGGGCATCGCCACCGGGCACAATTTGGCCGAGGTGAGCCGAGAGCGCTTTCCGCGCTGGGTGGTCTGGACCATGTGGGTCTTGATGGAGCTGGTCGCGATGGCGACCGACCTGGCCGAGTTCCTGGGGGCGGCCCTGGGATTCAACCTGCTCTTTGGGATGCCATTGTTGGCCGCAGGCATCTTGACAGCGATCACAACTTTCGTCATCCTGGGGTTAGAACGGCGGGGCTTCCGGCCGTTGGAGGCCATGATTACCGCCCTGGTGGGCGTGATCGCTGCCAGTTACCTGGTCGAGACCATTCTCGACCGGCCCGACTGGGGGCTGATCGCCTATCATGCCGTCGTGCCACAGTTTGCCGGATCGGAAAGTGTCTTGCTGGCAACCGGAATTCTGGGTGCGACCGTGATGCCGCACGTGATCTTTCTACACTCCTCACTGACCCAGGGGCGTATCGTGACGCGCGAGCCGACCCTGCTCAAGCGGCTCTACCGCTTCGAGATCGTGGATGTGTTCATCGCGATGGGCGTCGCCGGGGCCGTCAACGCCGCTATGCTGATCATGGCCGCCGCCACGTTCCACCGTGAGGGGTTAACCAATGTCGGAACGATTGAGGAGGCCCACCGCACACTCGCGCCCCTGCTCGGTTCAGCGTCAAGCTGGGTCTTCGCGATTTCACTCCTGGCGTCGGGGCTCTCTTCTTCGACCGTAGGGACGATGTCGGGCCAGGTGATCATGCAGGGATTCCTGCACTTTCACATCCCGCAGTGGATCCGGCGCCTGGTGACGATGCTGCCCTCGCTGGTGGTCATCGCCATCGGACTGAATCCCACCCGGACGCTGGTCATCAGCCAGGTGGTGCTGAGTTTCGGGTTGCCCTTCGCGTTGATCCCGTTGGTACTGTTCACCCGCAATCCCGAAGTCATGGGGGTGCTCGTCAACCGGCGGTTGACAACCGTCGTTCTCATGGCGGTGACGGCTCTGATTATCCTGTTGAACTTTTACCTGCTCTACCAGACGTTCGCGGGAGGCTAAGCGATGTTTACCCATCTGCTGGTCCCGTTGGATGGATCCCGGCTGGCTGAGGCCGTTCTACCGGTCACTGTCGGGCTGGCACGCTCCCTGGCGGCCGCCGTAACCTTATTGCACGTCATCGAGCGGGACGCGCCGGCCACCGTTCACGGTGAGCCCCACTTGACCGATCCGGCGCAGGCCCTCGCCTACCTCGAGCAGGTCGGGGCTGGCTTGCGCGCGCAGGGGCTCACGGTCACAACCCACGTTCACGAGGTGGCCGAGGGGAACGTCGCCCGCAGTATTGTCGAACACGCCGAGGAGTTTGGCCCCGACCTGATTGTTCTCAGCACGCACGGAGCCGGCGGCCTCCGCGGTCTGCTCTTCGGGCGGATCGCCCAACAGGTACTCAGCCTCCAGACGACGCCGGTCCTCATCGTGGCGCCGAACAGCGCCGAGCCACCACCAACTTTCGCGTGCCGCCGGATTCTTGTCCCCCTCGACGCCGATCCGCGCCACGAGGTCGCACTCGACGTGGCGGCTGGTCTCGCCCGAGCGTGCGGTGCCACGCTTTCTCTGATTCACGTCGTGCCGACACGCGAGACCCTCTCCGGCGAAGAGGCGGCAACGGGGATGCTGATGCCCCGCGCGATGAGCGCCGTACTCGACCTCAGCGAGGCCGGGGCAGCCGCGTATCTCCAGGCCCATCGAGAGGCGCTAGAGGCTCAGGGACTCCACGTCGAAACCGTGGTCTACCGGGGCGAGCCTGCTGCCGTACTCGCCGGCCTGGCCGATTCGGTCGACCTGGTCGTCCTCGCCACGCATGCGCGCAAGGGGCTCGATGCCTTCTGGCAGGGGAGCGTCGCACCCCGCCTCCTCAGCCGCAGTCACTGTCCCCTGCTCTTCGTTCGCGCCGCCGATGAGCCGTCGGCCTGACGCTTTCTCTCGCCGCAACGCACAAGGCCACCCTCGTCCGGGTGGCCGCTGTTTATCAAGGCACTTATCGGAGGATGGTCTGCCGGGTGCGCGAGGGCAATCTCTCTGCCACCCAACTCCAAGATGATGTGTTCATATGACACTACCGTGAAAATAGCCCGCCGCGCTGTT
>DOUV01000893.1 GCA_003520455.1 Chloroflexota bacterium
TGTGTTCATGCACCTTCTGGCAGTGCTGACCCGCCCGCTGCCACCAGTCCCGAACCGTGCGCTCATCCAAGCCAAACGCCTTCACAATCGCCTGCAGCGGACAGCCATAAGCCAGCAAAGCAATCACCAGCATGACCATCTCCGCACTCGTCCGCAGCCGGTAGAAAATCGTGCCTTTGGTGGCCGTAAAGGTTTGTTCGCAAACCTCGCAGCGGTAGCGCTGCTCCTGCCGGCTGTGGATTTGAATGTTGCCTTTTCCGCTCTGGCCTCTTGCCGGACACTCAATATTCGGGCAAAATACATCTTGTGGGTTCACTTGGTTCCCTCCTGGTTGCTTGGACACTTCCAAGAGGGTGCCAGTGAACCCCGTTTTTATCAAGTCCTTTCTTCAATCACGCTTTAGTGGAGTGCTACCTTCGCCACGTACCTGGTACTTTTTTCCTATATACTAGAGTCAATACCCCAAAAGTCTATTCGGGTCTAACCCCGATGCCGAGGTTGAACATCGCTTGTATCGTTATCACTAGAGATCGACATTGAGCCAATCTTCCAGCAGATTGGGGAGGCGAGGATCCATAGGCCTGTACCTGGTCGCTTCTCTGGCACAGCCAGAGGGGGCCTATAGGGAGCCAGGAGCGAGACCGGCCCAACTGGGACCGGTCTTTTCGTTTATGGGCAAGGGTCTCTTCGCTCGGAAAGGAGGGTGCAGCGGCGACTCATGAGCAAGACTAAAGTGAATATCTCCTACAATCCCGCCCCTGTTTTGGCGGGAACGCGCTGAATCGAGCCGATCTTGAGGGCGGGTCGTCCGTACCCTGTGGTCCGTTCTCCCTGCTTGATGTGCCCTTTTTCTAGACTTGCGAGGTGAGATCAAATGCACAGACGAGCATTCTTAAAAATGAGTGCAGCCGCTGGCGTCACAGCGTATCTATCGACGCGAATGAGGTTCCTCCAGGGCGCCCCCGTCCTGGCTGCTGTCCAGATCCCGCTGCCGGGCAGCAGCATCCCCCAGTTTGTTGATCCGCTGCCGCTGCTCCACGTGGCGGGGGGCCCGATGGAGACTATTGTGGCAGGCGAAGAGGAAATCGCGCTGACAATGCAGGAATTTCAGGCCAGTGTGATGCCGTCGACCTTTCTTCCTGCGGCCGGACCCTACACGGGCACGTGGGTATGGGGCTACCGGGCAGGCATCACTCCAATCAACCCGGCGGGCACCTACATCGGGCCAGTGATTGTCGCCCGCCGCAACCAGCCGGCGCAACTACGCTTCGTCAACAACCTTACCGCCAACAATATCGCCTGGAGAGAGTGGACCGACCAGACCCTGCACTGGGCCGACCCGCTCAACAGCGAAATGAATATGTGCGCCCACACTATCCAACCGGGCCAGCCGCCAGTGGGTGATTGCGCCGACCATTACACTGGCCCGGTCCCGGCCGTCGTGCATCTCCATGGCGGCGAGATCCCGCCCGTGCTGGACGGCGGGCCGGACGCCTGGTTCACCAGGGACGGTGCTTACCACGGGCACGCGTATTACACCCAGGAGGACGCAGATGGGAACGAGGCCATCTACCGCTACCCCAACACTCAGGAGGCGGCGATGATCTGGTTCCACGACCATGTACTGGGCGCCACCCGCCTCAACGTGTACGCCGGCCTGGCAGGCGCCTATGCCATCATTGACCCGGATCTGTCTCTCCCGCCCGGCCTGCACCCGGTTGGCCTGCAGCAGAGTTCTAGCGGGCCTGTGGACTACATCATCCCTCTTGTGTTGCAAGACCGCATGTTCGACATCGACGGGCAGTTCTTCCTGCCCAGTCTCGGCATCAATCCCGAGCATCCCTACTGGGTGCCAGAGTTTGTCGGCGACACAATCGTGGTCAACGGCAAGGTCTGGCCATTCCTTGACGTGCAGCCCAGACGCTACCGCTTCCTCATCATTAACGGCTCCAACGCCCGCACCTACGAGCTGTTCCTGACCAACCCGGTCACCAAAGTCATGGGGCCGCCCATCTGGCAGATCGGCACCGACGGCGGCTACCTGGACACCCCGGGGAAGATCGACCCGAACGCCCCGAAAGGGCAGTTGCAGCGGCTGGTATTGATGCCCGGCGAGCGCGCCGATCTGATCATCGACTTCGCCGGCTTCCAGGGACAGACACTGATCATGCGCAACCTCGGTCGCGCGCCTTACCCCGGCGGCGCTCCCCCCGATGGTGCCACCGTCGGCCGCATCATTCAGATCAGGGTAGGCCAGGCGCTCACCGAGCCGGATTTAAGTTACGACCCGGCATCCGGCACCCCGCTCCGTCCGCCGATGGTGCGCCTGGTTGCCCCGGCGACCGGCACGCTGGCCCCAGGCGTGACCGCCAACAAGACCCGCGAGCTCACCCTGAACGAGGTGATGGGCGCCGGAGGGCCGCTGGAGATCCTGGTCAACAACACCAGGTGGGACGGCAAGCGGGGTGATGGTTCCACCCGAAGTGATTTCACCCCCATTCCAACCGATGGGAGCACCGAATACTTCTCCGAGCTGCCGAACGAGGGCGACACCGAGGTGTGGGAGATCGTCAACCTGACCGCCGACGCCCACCCGATCCACACCCACCTGACCCAGTTCCAGTTGATCAACCGCCAAAACTTCAACGTCAACAAGTACAACAAAGCGTATGCCGCCGCCTTCCCCGGAGGCCTCTACATCCCGGCCTACGGCCCGCCGCTGGATTACAACACCGGCAACCCGCGCGCCCTGGGCGGCAACCCGGACATCACGCCGTTCCTGCAAGGCCCGGCCATGCCGCCGAATGCGAACGAAGCCGGCTGGAAGGACACCGTGATCATGTATCCCGGCCAGGTGACGCGCATCGCCGTGCGCTTCGCGCCGACGGACAAGGCCATCGATGATTCGAACCTATTCTATCCATTCGACCCTGATGCCGGGGGACACGGCTATGTCTGGCACTGCCACATCATCGACCACGAGGACAATGAGATGATGCGCCCCTACGCGGTGAGGCCGAAGCTCGGCGCCACCAGGACGTACGTCCAGGGAGAAGATTATTAAGCTCAAAAATCCCCCAGGGGGCCTCCCTGGGGGATTTTTCATCCAGGGCCCCGGCCGGATTCGATCGCTTACGCGGAACGCCAAAGATCAGACGGCACAGGCGACAGCTGAGTGCTCGTTCTGGTACAATACTAAGGAAGCGAAGAGGAGAGAAAGGATGAGCTAAAGAAAATTATGAGCAAAAATTCGACCCGCATCAGTCACCGCATGAACGCGCCCCGCGCGGTCGTCTATCACGCGCTTCTCGATGCGCGCGCGGTCGCGACGTGGATGGTGCCGACCGGCATGACCAGCCACGTGCATGCGTTCGACCCCCGCGAAGGCGGCGCGTTCCGGATCTCGCTCACGTACGACGCGCCGACCGGAGTAGGCAAGACAACCGCGCACACCGACACCTACCACGGCCGTTTCGTGAAGCTCGTGCCGAATGAGCGGGTCGTCGAAGTGGTCGAGTTCGAAACGGCAGATCCCGCGGTGCGCGGCGAGATGACGATCACGATCACGCTTGCCGATGCAGACGGCGGCACCGAGGTGCTCGCCGTGCACGACGGACTCCCGCCCGGCCTGTCGACCGCCGACAACGAGGCGGGCTGGCGATCGTCGCTCGCGAAGCTCGCCGCGCTCGTCGAGGCGACCTAGAAATCGTGCGACCTGGACCGGGTCTCTCCTTTTTCTGCTTCATTTGGCAGGTATTCTGCACGAAAAGTAGATTCCTCGAACCAGGCTCCGTGGAGCCATGCGCGGCGGGCGGTGCCGGCGTTGTAGGGAAGGTGGCACGGTGCTGTCTCTGAATGTGTGCGCTGCTTGCGCCATCTTGTTAATCGTCGGTTCTCTAACGTAAGTTTTGTGCAACCAGAGG
>DOUV01000200.1:0-268 GCA_003520455.1 Chloroflexota bacterium
GCCCGGCCGGCGCTCAACCAGCGCCCCATCCACACAACCGGGTGCCGGTGCACCGGCGGCTCGCCCAGGAGCGCATCCAGGAGGACGGCGGCCAACGGATGCGCGCCGTACGAAGCATACAAGCGGATCAAGTCGTTGAGCCGCATTCGTCTCTCTCTGGCAGGGTTCGCTGTGACATCTATCCGTTTATCCCTCATGGCCGAAGGCCACCGGTTGGCTCGCCTTCAATGATCCGATACAGCAACTCCATATCGAGGTGGGCGCGGAC
>DOUV01000200.1:304-2903 GCA_003520455.1 Chloroflexota bacterium
TGCGCGGCCAGCCGGTCGTACTCGGCCGCGCGCCAACCGATATCGTGTCCCGCGGTGTCAGGCGGCTGCCAACCCAGGGAGCGCAGCCAGGCACGGCGGAAGGCGGCGTTATCGAAGAGGCCGTGGAGATAGCAGCCCCAGATCCGGCCGTCCGGCGAGACCGCGCCGTCGGTGATCTGGGTCTGGGTCAGGCCGCGCTGGGTCAGGCGCAGCAGGGGGGTGCCCCCGGTCGAGTGGCCGGCGTGAATCTCATAGCCGCGCACACGCGCCCCCACGCAGGGCCCCGCCAGCACGGTGGCGACGGTCTGGGTGGTCTCCTTGCCAGGAGCGAAGACGGTCTCGACCGGCAGAAGACCGAGTGCGGGCACGTCGCTCCCGGCCGGCGCCTCGGTGCCATGGGGATCGCTGATCCGCCCACCCAGCATCTGGAAGCCCCCGCAGATGCCAACGACGGCGCCGCCGGCTCTGGCGTGCGCCTCGAGGTGAGACGCCAGCCCCTGCTCTCGCAGCCAGGCCAGGTCGGCGAGCGTTGTCTTCGTCCCGGGGAGAATGACCGCATCCGGCTGCCCCCACTCGTCGGGGTGGGCCAGCCAGCGCACACTTACCCCTGGCTCGGCTGCCAGCGGGTCGAAGTCATCGAAGTTGCTCGGGTGGGGCACGCGCACTACAGCGATGTCCACCTGCGCGCCGGGAACGACCTGCCTCGGTGCCCGGTCCAGGGCCACCCCATCCTCATCAGCCAGTTGCAGGTCGGGCAGGAAGGGGATAACGCCCAGGGTTGGCGTGCCAAAGGCGCGCTGCTTGAGCAACTCCAGGCCGTCGCCGAGCAGGCGGACGTCGCCGCGGAACTTGTTGATAACGAAGGCTTTGATGAGGGCGCGCTCCTCCGGCTCGAGCAGCACCATCGTGCCGACCAGCGCCGCGAAGACACCGCCGCGGTCGATATCACCGACCAGCAGAGTGGGGGCGTTGGCGTAACGGGCGACCCGCATGTTGACGATGTCACCCGCCCGCAGATTGATCTCGGCCGGGCTGCCGGCCCCCTCGATGATGACGAGGTCGTACCGGCGCCGCAACCGGTCGAGCGCGCCGGTGACGTGCGGCCAGAGCTCGGCCTTGTGCTTGTAGAAACTTCCCGCCTGCAGGCGGCCCCAGGGACGCCCGTCGAGCACGACCTGGCTGGCGGCACTGCCCTCCGGTTTGAGGAGGATCGGGTTCATATCGACATGCGGTTCGATACCTGCTGCTTCAGCCTGCGAAGCCTGCGCGCGCCCGATCTCGTGCCCCTCACGAGTGGCGAAGGCGTTGAGCGCCATGTTCTGAGCCTTGAAAGGCGCGACGAGCCAGCCATCCTGCGCGAAGATGCGGCAGAGCGCCGTGACCAACAGGGATTTGCCGGCACTGCTGTGCGTACCGACGACCATCAGGGGACGCGCCAGCCGCCCTTCGTGTCCTGTCATCAGTTCTCTGCCTTCTGTGAGACGCCCGCGCTGTCGAAGGTCGCCATCTCGTTCAGAATCGCGACGGCCGCTTCCACCAGCGGGATCGCCAGGGCACCACCGGTGCCCTCACCCAACCGTAGATCGAGATCGAGCAGGGGAAGGAGGCCCAGAGAGTGCAGAATCACGCGGTGCCCACGCTCCTGCGAGCGGTGGGCCGAGACCAGGTAGGGTTTGACCGCCGGGGCCAGGGTGACAGCGATGAGGGCGGCGCTGGTGGTGATGAAGCCGTCAACCAGGACGGGGATCCGACGGGCGGCCGCGCCGAGGCAGATGCCCGCGAGGCCGCCGATCTCGAAGCCGCCGACCTTGGCCAGTACGTCGATGGCGTCGGTCGGGTCGGGCCGGTTGACGGCTAGCGCCCGCTCGATGACTGCAATCTTCCGGGCCAACCCCGCATCGTCGACCCCGGTGCCGCGTCCCGTTATTTCGGCCGGGGGCTGGCCGGTGATGGCAGCCCCGATGGCAGCAGCCGGGGTGGTGTTGGCAATACCCATCTCACCGAGCACGACCAGGTCAAGCTTGCCTCGATTCGCAAGGTCGTTGACGACGTTGATACCGGTCGCGATTGCCTGCAACGCCTGATCGCGAGCCATCGCGGGACCCTGGGCCATGTTCTGCGTGCCGAATGCGATCTTGGCCGCAACCAGATTGGGATGGGCCGGCAACGCCGCCGCCACGCCGAGGTCCACCACGGTCACATCGGCCCCGACCCGCCGAGCCAGTACGTTGATGGCCGCGCCCCCCGCCAGGAAGTTCAGCACCATCTGGGAGGTGACCTCCGCCAGGTAGGCGCTCACCCCTTCGGACGCGACGCCGTGATCGCCAGCACAGACGATCACGCGCTTGTGTGTGAAGCGCGGGTCGAGCCGGCCGGTGATGCCGGCAAGCTGGATCGAGAGGGCCTCGAGCCGGCCGAGCGCGCCGGCCGGTTTGGTCAACTGGCCCTGGCGAGTGCTGGCCTCGTCCATCAGCCTGCTGCGGAGTGGGGGAATCGTACGGACGGCCGTTTGAATGGTGTCGAGCGGGTTCATCAGTTCTCCCAAAAGGGGTGGCGGAAAGAATAGTTTACCCGACCCTGCACGACGCCTCCATCGACC
>DOUV01000512.1 GCA_003520455.1 Chloroflexota bacterium
CTTGACAATAGGGTCCACCTTAGGAGATACTCGTTGCACCCGGCGCCTACGATGCGCTGAGCGCCCGGCTCATCGAAGCCGCCGGCTTCTCCATCGTCCACGCGACGGGTGCGGGGATATCGTGCGCCCTCGGGTATCCAGACGTTGGGCTGCTCACGATGACGGAAGTGCTCTGGCAAGTCGAGCGCATGGTAGCCGCGACGGCCATCCCGCTGATTGCGGACGCGGATACCGGCTACGGCAACGTTGTGAATGTCCACCGTACGGTAAAAGAATTCGAGCGTCGAGGTGTTGCCGGACTCCATATTGAAGATCAAGTATTTCCAAAGAAGTGTGGGCTGCTCGCCGGAAAAGAGGTTGTGAGCATTGACGAGATGGTTGGAAAGATCAAAGCGGCAGTCGATGCTCGCACCGACCAGGATTTCGTCATCATCGCTCGGACGGATGCCCGCGACAGTCGGGGATTGGAGGAGGTCATCGAGCGGGGAAACGCCTTCCGAGACGCCGGTGCCGACATGATCTTTGTCTACGGAGCGCACTCGGTCGAGGAGTTAGAGCGTATCGCACGGGAGATCGACGGTCCATTGATGACGCATATCTCGCGTGGCGCCAAGTTCTCCAATATAACTGCCGATGACCTACAACGGATCGGGTATCGTCTGGTCATCTTCGCGTTGGCGCCGCTGGAGATTGCAGCGAACGCCGTCAAGATGTTTCTGGAACACTTGCGAAGGACTGGCACCGAAGGATACTTCGTCTCGGAGATGATGAGCTACGATCAACTCTACGGACTGGTTGGATTGGCCGAAGTGACCGCGCTTGAGAAGCGTTACGGTGCGACTTCGTAGAGCACTCTGCGTGCGGAGGAGTTTGTAGATGTCTAAAATGACGACGGGCATGGCGCCCTTTTCCATCGTTGACATTCGAGCCGAACCAGGCACAAGGGCATCCGGATACGTCCCGGTCGCAACTCGCATCGATGGTTCGACGATCGGGATTCCGGTTATCGTCGTCAATGGCACGGAGCCAGGGCCGGTTCTTTCCGTCGATGCCTCCTGCCATGGTGATGAGCATGAAGGGACGCTCGCCGTTCTGCGTCTGGCGCAGCGCCTCGATCCGTCCCGGCTCCGTGGCACGTTTATCGGGGTGATGGCACTGAATGTTCCCGCCGTTGAGGCGATGCAGCGCGGAAATCCTTTCGACCACTGGAACTCGGACTTGAATCGGCTCTTCCCCGGAGCCCTGGATGGGAACCTCACACAGCGTATCGCGCACGTTCATGTCAACGACATTGCTGGGAAAGCAGACTTCTCCATCTCGCTGCACAGCGGGGCATCCTACGTCTATTGGTCTCCGCAAGGTGTTTGTGGCCAAAACCAGGCCTCTGTTGAACTGGCACAGGCGCTCGGCGAGGAATGGAATGTGTTATGGCAGCAGGGTGGAGAGCGTGCTCCACTGACAGGGAACTGCACCTCGGCACTCAATGCGCGCGGAGTTGCCGCGATAACAATCGAAGTGGGTGGGGCCGCCGAACGGCTCCCTGGGCCCTTCGATAAGAATGTGGACTATATCGTCAACGGCATCATCAATGTGATGCGCACGTACGGCATGCTGGAGGGGCAGCCGACCCGCGCGAGGTCGTGGACTCTGGTCCGCCAGCGGGCCGTGCGAAGCGGTAAAGCTGGCATGATCGTTCCGGAACCGAACCTGACGCTCCGAAGCTTTGTCGAGCAGGGAACCCCGCTTCTCCGGCTCTACAATCTGCTCGGACAGGAAGTTGAAGTTGTCACCGCTCCTATAGATGGCCTCGTCATGGGTATCCGAACATACCAGTACTACCCGCCTGGCTGGCCCCTTGTCTGGATGGGTGAGATTGTTGGCCAATTGCCATAGAGAGCCTGGTGGGGGAATTGGCGCGCGGCAATGCAGTGGGCTTGTTCCTTCTCTACTGTCTGACAGGGAAAACGAGGAGAAGAGGTTGACGTGATTCGCTACGCGGCGCGGAGGTTCTTGTTATTGGTTCCCGTTTTGTTCGGGGTGACACTCCTCACCTTCCTGCTCCTTCACCTGACTCCAGGCGATCCCGTTGCCACGATTTTGGGGGATGAGTATGAGAACGTCGAGTTGCGCGAGCAGATTCGGAAGGAGATGGGGCTCGACCAGCCGTTGCCAGTACAGTATATGAGGTGGTTGAGCCACACGGTCAGGGGGGACCTCGGTGACAGTATCTTGACCAAAGAGCCGGTTGCCGAGCTTATCACTGCAAGGCTGCCGACGACAGCACTGCTCGCCTTGATGACGATGGTGATATCTCTCGCGATTGCCATCCCGCTCGGTGTGATCAGCGCCACGCACAAGGATCGGGTGATAGACAATATTGTGCGCGTGACCGCGACCGGAGGTGTTGCCGTACCTGTCTTCTGGCTCGGAATTATGATGATCTTGGCCTTCAGCTTGAAGCTCCGATGGTTTCCCGCTAGTGGTGGTATCTCGAAACACGGGCTCAAAGCTCTCATCCTTCCCTCCACCGTTCTCGGTGTTTCCTACGTCGCCCTGATGACGCGCCTGGTGCGCTCGGAGATGGCCGAGACCCTGCAGCAAGACTTCATCCGTACTGCACACGCCAAAGGCCTCCGCCCCTTGATAGTGTACTATCGGCATGCTTTCAAGAATGCGATGATCCCGGTGGTCACGATCATTGGGACCCAGTTCGGGGCGCTCCTCAGCGGTGCGGTCTTGACGGAGTACGTCTTCAGTCTCCCTGGGCTTGGAAGCTTTCTCATCGAGAGCATATACCGACGAGATTTTCCGGTGATTCAGGGGACAGTGCTTGTCATCAGTCTTGCGTTCGTCTTGATCAATTTGCTCGTCGACCTCGTCTATATGGTCATTGATCCTCGTATTCGCCACGCGATGAGCAACTAGAACTGCATCAGGTAGATCGAAGGGAACAGGCCTGCGGTGGAGCGCGAACGCAAATCATTAATCATTCTCAAACCAAAGAAGATAATGACGGCCGAGGCGAGCAGCGTGGCTGAAATGCAGGTTGGTGCCCAGCGGAAGCGCCAGATCTGGAGGATCATCACACGCAATAAGGCGACGCTGCTCGGCTTAGTGCTCGTGCTATCGATCATTGCCTTTGCGACTGTGGGATCCCTTGTCTCGCCCTATAGCCCGAATAAAATCAATCCCGCTGAAAAACTCGCACTTCCCGGAGAGGAGCATTTTCTAGGGACCGACCAATTCGGGCGCGATATTCTGAGCCGTCTCATCAGCGGGGCCAGGGTATCACTGCTTGTGGGCGTACTTTCGGTCGCACTTGCGACGGTGGTCGGGGTAACACTGGGCGCGCTGACTGGCTTTTTCGGGGGATGGCTCGACGAAGGGATCATGCGAGGTGTCGATATCCTGATGTCCTTTCCGTACATCATCCTGGCTATTGCCCTGGCAGCAGCATTAGGACCCGGTTTTGGCAATGTGATTCTCATCCTTAGTGTCATCCGTATTCCGGTATTCGCGCGCGTATCGCGAGCTGCGGTCATGGCTGTGACCCAGCAAGAGTATGTCTTGGCCGCGACAGGGATCGGGCAGACCAGGCTGAATATTCTTTTTCGACACGTCCTGCCCAATAGTCTGACAGCTGTTATCGTTGTGGCGTCTCTCTCTGTGGCTACAGCCATTAATGCGGAGGCTGCGATCAGTTTCCTTGGCCTGGGAATCCGTCCGCCGCAGGCGAGTTGGGGTAATATGCTCGCCGATGCACAGCTCTATATTCTGACTGCTCCTTGGCTCGGGATTGCGCCTGGTCTTCTGATCAGTCTGACAGTGCTCGGTTTCAACCTCTTGGGCGATGGACTCCGTGATATTCTAGATCCCAGAATGCGCACCAGTTGAGCCGTGACGCTGGTGTTAGCCGCTCAACACAGCCTGCGACTCGTCGACGATCATCCATAGCCATCGGCCCAGTTCACCTACCGCATTCCCCCATCGCCGGTTTCGAGCCTCTGGATCGGCGCATGTCGGCGTGATCTGGGGCGCGCCCGGCTATGGTCGAGAGGATCACCCTACTCGTCTCCTGGTTGGAGAACCCTTGCACAGGCAATCTCCTCTAACGATCTCTTGGAGGCACTGCCCCAGGACGTAGCTGAGCAACCCCTCGACAGTGGCCGCGTCGGTTTCCCAGGGTGCGAGGTCGTGAGAGTCGTGGCAGGGGCGGATCGTGACCACGAGGCTTTCCTCAGAGCCTCTGTCAGGGTCTCGGTAAGCGTTCGCTTGGCCTTGGCAGCCCACACATTCATCAGACTGCGCCAAATCGTGATCTTGGTGTGATGTTGGCCGATCCTCCTCCAGCACGAGGCCGGTGACACCGGACTCCGAAGTGATCGTGGTGTCAGCGACGCGGCTGCGTAGCTGCGTGCGGATCATCCCGCACTGGCAGACCAGCAGCGCGCGCGGGCAGGACCGCCGGCGCGCGTCACGGAGTAGCGCCGACCGTCCACGTGGACGGTCCCGACGAAGCGATCGACCGCGGGATGGTCGATCGGCACGAGCGTGGAGGGCCTTCTTGCGGAGAGTTCTGAGTTTTGCGTGAGGGGCACCGCCGCTCGCGGCGTGTCTTCCGCCGCACGGGGCAGCGCTCTGGGCGCTGGTTGGGCCATAGTGGTTGCAGGTTGAAGGTTGCAAGTTGAACAGCGTAGAGGCATTGCATTCACCATGCCTCATCTGCAACCTTCAACCGTTCCAACCCTCACCCGAATCGGGCAACGCCACCAGCGACGCCAGCCGTGCGCCACGACGCCCGCCCCGGCCTCCTGGTCGGCCGCCGCCTGGC